>JAEZFJ010000459.1 GCA_023437755.1 Pseudomonadota bacterium | reverse complement strand
AGTAGCGCGAGGTGGTCAGCCGCATCGCCCCGTCCGGGCCGAGCGGAATGATTGCCTGAACCGATCCCTTACCGAAGGAGCGGGTACCGACCAGCGTGGCGCGCTTGTGGTCCTGCAGGGCACCGGCGACGATTTCGGAGGCCGAGGCGGAGCCGCCATTGATCAGCACCACCATCGGCACGTCGGCCAGCTTGGAGTCGAGACTGTCGGGCTGGGCATCGTAGCGTTCCGATTCCTGCGGACCGCGGCCGCGGGTCAGCACCACTGCGCCCTGCTTGAGGAAGGCGTCGGCGACGAACACCGACTGGTCCACCAGGCCCCCGCCATTGTTGCGCAGGTCGAGGATGATGCCGGCCGGAGCCTCGCCGTCCAGCTCTTCATAGACTTTCTCGACCGCCGACTGGATGCCCACGAAAGCCTGTTCGGAAAAGCTGCTGAGGCGCAGCAGCGCCACCTTGCCGTCTTCCCCTTCCAGGGACCACCGCACGGCGCGAAGCGGCACGGTCTGGCGCGTCAGTTCGAACTCGAAGGGGTCGCTGACACCCTCCCGCAGCACGGTGATCTTGACGCTGGTACCGATCGGACCCCGCATCTTGCCGACCGCCTGATCCAGCGTCAGTCCCTGTACCGGCTCGCCATCGATCTGGACGATGTAGTCGTTGGGCAGGATGCCGGCGCGGAATGCCGGGGTGTCGTCGATGGGCGAGACCACCTTGACCACGCCTTCTTCCATGGTGACCTAGATGCCGAGGCCGGAGAACTCGCCCGACGTGCTCTCACGCATGTCGCTGTAGTCCACCGGCGGCAGGTAGCCGGAGTGCGGATCAAGCGAGGTCAGCATGCCCTGGATGGCGGCGCGGATCAGTTCCTTCTCGTCCGGCGGATCGACGTATTCGGCGCGGATGCGATCAAAGATCTGCCCGAACAGGGCGAGGTCGGAATAGATCTCCAGCGGGTCGCGGGGCGCGGCCGCCTTTTCTTCCGCAGTGGGCTCGGGTTCTTCACCGGAGGGTGTCAGGTCCACCGGTTCATCAAGGCCGTCCTCGGCAGGCGCCTCCACGGCCGGATCGTCGCCGGCAGGGGCGGGCGGCTCCTGGGCAATCAGCAGGCCAGCGGGCACCGAAAGCGCCAGAGCCAGGGCAAGGGCGCGAAGAGGAGTGAGGCGCATGCGGGTTCTATCCACTCTGTGTCGGGGCTGCCCACCAGTCGCTCGGATCAATGGGCTCGTTGTTCTGTCGCAGTTCAATATAGAGGGTCGGCTGATCGGCGCCAGCACCGGTCGTGACGGAGCGCCCAATTGTGCGTGACCCCATGGTGCCGACCGGCATTCCCATTTGCACGAACTGGCCGATCTCGACGCTCACGGTCTGCAGGCCGGCCAGCAGGGCCGTGTAGTTATGCCCGGTATTGAGAATGACGATCTGGCCATAATTGAGGTAGGGGCCGGTATAGAGCACCCAGCCATCGGCCGGCGCCACCACCTGGGCCTCGGCACGGGTGACGATGGACAAACCTTCCGAGAGGCCGCCAAAGCCGTCGCTGGTGCCATACTCCACCACGGTCACCCCATTGGCCGGCGGGGTGAGGTAGCCGCGAGCGGCAACAAAGGGCACTGCCGGTTCGGTGCGGGCCGCGTTGGCGAAGGCGGTGCGGATTTCCGCGTCGCTGAGCTGCGGCGCGTCGGGGTCGACCGCCGGCGGCGTCGGCGTGCCAACCGCATTGGCGCGTGCCGACAGGCTCTGGATCAGGTCGCGGAGGTCGGCGGCCCGGGAGGCGAGTTCCAGCGCCTCTTCCTCGGCCGAGATCAGGTCGGCAGAGCGGGTTTCGATCCCCTGACGGCGCGCGGCGATCAGGGTGGCGATGCGCAACTGCTCTTCCTCGAGCACTTCGTAGTTGGCCCTGAGCGTCGCCTCTTCCGCCATCACCTGGGTCTTGATTTCGGTGAGAGCAGTCAGGTCGGCGGTGACGGCGTCGGCACGGGCGCGCAGCTGCGGCACGATGGCGGCGATCAGGATGGCGCTGCGGGCGGAGCCGAGGGCATCGGAAGGGTCGACGATCAGTGCCGGTGGCGGGTTGAGCGAGATCCGCTCGAGGGCAGCCAGCACATTGGCGATTTCACCGCGCGAGCCGTCGAGGCGGCCGCGGATTTCAAGTTCGCGTATGATCAGGTCGGACAGGCGCTCCTCGACATCGGCGATCTCGATCTCGGCCAGCTTCACCCGCTGGGCCGCAGCGATCAGCGCAGCGTTCTGGCGGGTCTGGTCGCCCTCCATCTCGGCGATCTCGGCCCGGAGCGCATCGACCCGCTCCTGGCTCAGGGTGATGGAGGCTTCAATGGCCTGGAGTTCGGCCTCCGGATCCTCGGGCGGCTCTTCCGTCAAGGCCGTGCCCGCCGCAGCCGCAGCCTCTGCGGCATCGGCGGCGGCAGTGCCGGCGTCGGGCTGTGTTGGGGCGTCGGGCGCCAGACCGGGGGCCAAGCCAGGCGCCGGGTCGGTTGCGGGCGCTGCAGGTGCGGCAGCCTCAGGAACGGCCTCGGGCGGAGGCGCTGCCGGTTCCGTCTGGGCGACGAGGGGCAAGGCCGTAAGGCCGGTCAGGCCAAGGCCAGCCAGCAAGGCCAACAGCCGGTTGCGAGGGCTCGCTGCCATCCACTCTCCCGCGGGCACTGCCCGAATCACGGCACGGACCATAGCAAGTCACCGGGAAACCGCAGGTTAACGTTGCTTAACCATGTTCAAGAATGGCGGGGCCACCGTTCAGTCGCCGCGATGGTAGGGATGGCCCGCCAGGATGCTGGTGGCGCGATAGAGCTGCTCTGCCAGCATGATGCGCACCAGCTGGTGCGGCCACACCATGGGCGAAAAGCTCAGCAGCAGGTCGGCACTGCGGGCAAACTCGGGGTCGAGTCCATCCGCCCCGCCGATGACGAATGTCGCGGCCGGGCGGCCGTCATCGCGCCAGCGGCCGAGCTGGGTGGCAAAGGCTTCCGAGGTGATGGACTTGCCGCGTTCGTCGAGGGCAATGACGACGCCGTCGGCGGCCGCGGAGCGCAGGGCTTTTGCCTCTTCGGTCTTGCGGGCGGCAGCGGAGCCGGCACGGGATTCACTGAGTTCGGTGACCTCGAAGCCGGTGAGGGCCAGCGGCTTGCCGCTGGCGTTGGCGCGATCGAGGTAACGCGCCACCAGTTCGCGCTCCGGCCCGGCCTTCATGCGGCCGACGGCCAGGATCGCAATGCGCATCGATCAGTGTGCGTCGGCCGCGAACTCGGCCTGCCACATCTTCTCGATGTTGTAGAACTCGCGCACTTCCGGGCGGAACA
>JAEZFJ010000457.1 GCA_023437755.1 Pseudomonadota bacterium | reverse complement strand
CGGCACCTATGCCGCGATTTCGGAGAAGCATTTCGGCGAGGACGTCTCCCAGTAGCCGCAGCACCAACCCGCGTTTACAAGGGATCGGCCGGAACCCGGGCGATCCCTTTCGTATGAGGCTCCATGCCGCACTGGCTGAACCTGATGATCGAGTCGCTGCCCTCCCTGCTGTGGGCATGCCTCCTGTTCACCATTCCCCTGACGTTGCTCTCCTTCCTGCTCGGCCTCGCTGTGGGGTTCGTCGCCGCCGTGATCCGGCTGTTCGCGCCCGGTCCGCTGGCCGCGATCGTCCGCTTCTATGTCTGGATCATCCGCGGCACGCCGCTCCTGGTGCAGCTGTTCCTGATCTTCTACGGCCTGCCGAGCGTCGGCATCGTCCTCGACGCCTTCCCGGCGGCGCTGATCGGCTTCACCCTCAATGTCGGCGCCTATACCTCCGAGATCATCCGCGCCGTACTGCTGTCGGTGCCCAAGGGGCAATGGGAAGCGGCCTACTCCATCGGCATGACCTGGAGCCAGGCCATGCGGCGCACCATCCTGCCACAGGCGACGCGCACTGCAGTGCCGCCGTTGTCGAACACCTTCATCTCCCTGGTGAAGGACACCTCGCTGGCCGCCGCCATCACCGTCCCGGAACTGTTCCGTGCGGGCCAGCGCATCGTCGCCACCAGCTATGAGCCACTGATCATCTATGTGGAGGTGGCGCTGATCTACCTCCTGGTCAGTTCGGTGCTGTCCTCCCTGCAATCCCGGATCGAGAAGCGCTTCTCCCGCTATGGCGGCTATATGGGTGCAGCGTCGTGATCACGCTCGAACACATCCACAAGAGTTTCGGCGACAACCATGTGCTCAAGCGCGTCAGTGTCGCCGTGCCGGAGGGGGGCGTGACGGCGCTGATCGGCGCCTCGGGCAGCGGCAAGAGCACCCTGCTGCGCTGCGTCAACCTGCTCGAAAATCCGCAGTCCGGCGAGGTACACATCGACGACACCGTCGCCCGCTTCGTGCCCGGCCAGAAGGTCAGCCGCGAACTCATCCTCGCCCTTCGGCGCAAGACCGGCATGGTATTCCAGAATTTCCAGCTCTTCCCACATCTGACGGCGCTGGAGAATGTCATGGAAGGGCTGGTAACGGTGCTGAAATGGCCCCGCGACAAGGCAGAAGCCCGTGCCACCGACCTGCTCGACAAGGTCGGCATGAGCATCAAGGCCGATGCCTGGCCATCGAGCCTTTCCGGCGGACAGCAGCAGCGTGTTGCCATCGCCCGGGCGCTGGCGCCATCGCCGAAGGTCCTGCTCTGCGACGAGCCGACCTCCGCGCTCGATCCGCAACTGGCGGCCGAGGTCGTGGACGTTCTGGCCCAACTCGCCCGCGACGGCACCACCATGCTGATGGCCACCCACGACCTGCGCCTTGCAGCCACCATCGCGAGCAACGTCGTCTTCCTCGAAGGGGGCGACGTGGTCGAGGCGGGTCCAGCGCAACAGGTGTTCAGCACGCCCGCAGATGAGCGCACCCGCCGCTTCATCTCCATCCTGACCGGCGGCCAGTGACTCAGGAGAGACGGTCGAGCCGACCCTTCTTCTTTATGATGCTCTTGTAGTCCCACTGCACCGTCCGCGCCTCGCCCAGCCAACGGATCAGCAGATCGCTGTCGATGTCCGACGCCGCGGTATAGCGCGCCTCCGCCGCCTTGAACGTGCCTTCCGGCTTGAGACCCGGTGTCTCGAAGGACTGCCCGCTCCAGAACAGCAGCCGCACGCACCCCTTGAGCTTGCTGTAGCCAACGATCGGGTTTCCATCGAGGAACCAGACCGGGTGGGCATGCCAGATCTTGCTCTCGGCGCCGGTGAGATGCTCGTCGATGATCGCTCGCAGCCCCGCGCAGATTTCTCGGTCCGCCTGATCCTGCGCGGCATTGAAGTCGGCGATGCTTTCGAACCTGCGGCGCGCGTCTCCTGGCATCGTTTCCTCCATCCCACGGGTCAGCACCCCGACGATCAGCAGGGCGCTGCTTCGACACGCCTACTCCGCCGCCGGCGGTTGCGACAGGAACCAGGCCACCAATTCGGCAGAATTGGCGACTCCTGCCGATCGCGCGAGACGCAACCGGTGCGCTTCCACCGTGCGCGGCGAGAGGCCGACCTCCTCGCCAATGGCTGCATTGGTTTTCCCCTGCGCCACCAGGGTCAGGATCTGCCGTTGCCGCCCCGTGAGCTTCAACGTCGTTTCGGTGACCGGCCGGCTCATCGGCTCGAAGCAGTAGAGCGCTGCGGCGAAGGGATCGGCAGTGTCACTCGAACGGCCGTTCACCCGGCACCAGAAGCGGGCGCCGCCCGCTCCGGCCATGACCCGCTCGTCATAGTAGACGGCGCCGCCCGGCAGGTGTTGCCGCCACATCTCGCCAGTGCGGACGAAGTCAGCGACAGCCGGGTAGAGCCGCGAAAAGCTCGTGTCGACCAACTCCCCCCGCCGGTAGCCGAACAACTCCGCAAACTCCTCGTTGCAGTCGCGGATAATGCGATGCGTGGCGTACACCATGGGCACCGGGATCTCGGCGAGGGCAAAAGTGAGCGGAGCAGACATGTCGTAGAAATACGACTAACAGAGTTCTCTGGACAAGACTTAGCCTCTCCTCAACAGCCCACCGGAGTGGGGGAGGAGCAGATGCAGAAAGTCCATTCCACCGTAGCGGAGGCGCTTGCCGGCCTGCTCCGGGACGGCATGACCATCATATCCGGCGGCTTCGGCCTATGCGGCATCCCTGAAGCCTTGATTGAGGGTATCGAACGCTCGGGCGCTCGCGACCTGACGGTGATCTCCAACAATGCCGGCGTTGACGGCATCGGCCTCGGCCGCTTGCTCGCCACCCGCCAAATCCGCAAGATGATCTCCTCCTATGTCGGGGAGAACAAGCTGTTTGCCGAGCAGTACCTGTCGGGCGACCTTGAGCTGGAGTTCAACCCGCAGGGCACGCTGGCCGAGCGTATCCGTGCCGGTGGCGCCGGCATCCCCGCCTTCTTCACCAAAACCGGCGTCGGCACGCTGATCGCCGAAGGCAAGGAAGTGCGCACCATCGATGGTGAGGACTATGTGCTGGAGACCGGCCTCGTGGCCGATCTCGCGATCGTCCACGCCCACAAGGGCGACGCCGAAGGCAACCTCGTCTACCGGATGACCGCTCGAAACTTCAATCCGATGATCGCTACCGCCGGCAAGATCACCATAGCCGAGGTCGAGCACCTGGTGGATATCGGCAGCCTTGACCCCGACCACATTCATACCCCGGGTATCTTCGTCGACCGCATCGTGCATGTGCCAAGCCGGGTCAAGCACATCGAACAGCGCACCGTGCGTACCCGCCAGGAGGAGATTGCCTGATGGCCTGGTCGCGTGAGCAGATGGCCGCCCGCGCCGCCCGAGAGTTGCGCGACGGCTTCTACGTCAATCTCGGCATCGGCATCCCGACGCTGGTCGCCAACTTCATCCCGACGGGCATGGACGTGCGGTTGCAGAGCGAAAACGGCATGCTCGGCATGGGGCCTTTCCCCTTTCAAGGCGAGGAAGATGCCGATCTGATCAATGCCGGCAAGCAGACCATCACTGCCCTGCCGGAAACCAGCTTCTTTTCCAGCGCCGACAGTTTCGGCATGATCCGCGGGGGGCATATCGACCTGTCGATCCTCGGCGCCATGCAGGTCGCGGAGAATGGCGATCTCGCCAACTGGATGATCCCCGGCAAGATGGTGAAGGGCATGGGCGGCGCCATGGACCTCGTCGCGGGCGTCAAGCGCGTGGTGGTGGTGATGGAGCACGAGGCCAAAGGCCAGCCGAAGCTGCTGCGCGAGTGTACCCTGCCCCTGACCGGCAAGCGTGTCGCCGACCTCGTCATCACTGATCTCGGCGTCTTCACCCTCGCCCGCCGCGGCGAGGTCGACATGCGCCTGATCGAACTGGCCGAGGGTGTCTCGGTCGAGGAGATCACCGCCAAGACCGAGGCGCGGTTCACCGTGGCACTCGAGGAGCAGGCGGCATGAGCGACATCGTCATTGTTGGCGCCGCCCGCACCCCAATCGGCAGCTTTCTGGGGCCGTTGAGTTCGCTTCAGGCCCATGAATTGGGAACCATTGCGATCAGAGCGGCGCTGGAGCGCGCTGGTGCCAGCGCCGACGAGGTCGATGAGGTCATCCTCGGCCAGGTGCTGACCGCCGGCGCCGGCATGAACCCGGCCCGGCAGGCGGCGATCGCTGCAGGGGTGCCGAAATCCGCAACGGCCTTTGGCGTCAACCAGGTTTGCGGCTCGGGGCTGAGGGCCGTGGCCCTCGGCATGCAGCAGATCATAGCCGGTGACGCCGAGATCGTCGTCGCTGGCGGACAGGAATCGATGTCGCTGTCGCCGCATTGCCAGGTGCTGCGGCAGGCGCATCGCATGGGTCCGGTGAGCCTGGTCGATACCATGGTGGTCGATGGCCTCACCGATGCCTTCGGCGGCTACCACATGGGGATCACCGCCGAGAACGTCGCCCGCGAGTTCGGCATCGACCGGGACCGGCAGGACGCCTTTGCGTTCGAAAGCCAGGGCAAGGCAGCCGCAGCGCAGGCAGCCGGTCAGTTCCGCGAGGAAATCGCCCCGGTCGCCATCGAGACCCGCAAGGGGACCACCGTCGTCGATGCCGATGACCACTTGCGCCCCGACACCAGCGCCGAGGCGCTGGCAAAGCTCCGCCCCGCCTTCGACAAGAAAGGCACCGTCACCGCCGGCAACGCCTCCGGCCTCAACGATGGCGCCGCTGCCGTGGTGCTGATGACCGCAGCCGAAGCCAGCCGCCGCGGGCTCACGCCGCTGGCTCGCATTGCCGCCTGGGCCACGGCGGGCGTCGACCCCTCGGTGATGGGCACCGGCCCCATCCCGGCCTCGCAAAAGGCGCTCAGCAAGGCCGGCTGGTCGGCCGATGACCTCGACCGGGTGGAAGCCAACGAAGCCTTCGCGGCCCAGGCCTGCGCGGTGAACGCGGGCATGGGTTGGGATCCGGCGAAGGTGAACGTCAATGGCGGCGCGATTGCCCTCGGCCACCCCATCGGCGCGTCTGGTGCCCGTGTGTTGGTGACGCTGATCCACGAACTCCGCCGCTCCGGCCTGCATCGCGGCCTTGCCACCCTGTGCATCGGCGGCGGCATGGGCATTGCCATGTGCATCGAAGCCTGATCGACGGCGGCGCCATAGCAACGCCGCGATCAGACCTCCGGGGCGACCAGGTCGCCGATGTGGTCGGGCAGGACGAGTTCGGCTCCGGTGAGGGCCTGAAGTTCATCCACGCTCGTGCCCGCCAGCTTCTCGCGCAGCACGAAGCGGCCATTCTCGATGTCGATCACAGCCAGGCTCGTATAGACG
>JAEZFJ010000450.1 GCA_023437755.1 Pseudomonadota bacterium | reverse complement strand
GTGCTCCGCCGGTGGCGCGACTGCTCAAGACGCCTGCCGATCTGCGGCATGTGCCGGTGATCCGTGACGAAACCACCATGCTGGACTGGTCGCTGTGGCTGGAGCGGGCCGGGCTGCCGCGCGAGTTCGAGCTGAAGGGACCGGTGTTTTCCGACCCCTCGCTCGCCTTCGATGCCGCAATATCCGAACAGGGAGTGTTGCTGGCGGCTGACATGATGAGTGCCGATGCGGTGAGTGACGGACGGCTGGTGCGGCCGTTCGATCTCCCGGTGACGGGGCGGAACGGCTACTGGCTGGCAACGGCCGAGGGGCGGCGCGACTCGCGCAAGGTGAAGGCGTTTCGCGAGTGGCTGGCAGACGAGGTGCCGGCGAGTGTGGAGGGGTATGTGGCGCAGGCGCGCCCTTCACCGTGACCATTGGGGCTGGAGTGGGCAGCGCGCCCGCTCGCAACATCTCAGGATGGACCCGGCTCAGGCCCGGGGTGACATCGCGCTTGTTGAGCCGCAGGCGTTGCCGTTTGCGGCGATCACATTGGGGCAACCGTGTCCCGTATGGTCCGTTGCTCCACCGAGAGGGCTCAACAGGAGATCCATCATGGTTCAGCAGAGCAACCACGAGACCCGCGGCACCGAAAAGACCACCCAGGGCGCCCGTACCCGCGAGCAGCAGAAGGCCATGTTCGAGGGCCGCGAGAAGCAGCAGGGCGTCGATGTCGACCCGCACCAGAAGTCGCTGGATGAGGCACGCAAGGACATCGAGCAGCCGGCGGGGGAATATGATCTGTCGAGCGGCGACCGCTCCATCCAGCGCGGCGCCAACCAGGAAAGCGAACATCACAAGCGGCGCGACGACTAGGCGCCGCCAAAGCAATGGCCCATGCGGCAGGTACCGCATGGGCCTGCTCTATCGGGAACGCCGATCGCCTCAGAGGCTGTCGGGATGATCCGCCGGCGGCTCGACGCCATCGGGGAAAGGGGCCTGCCCAGGCGGGAAGGTCGGGTTCTGGCCGGGGCTGTCCGGCTCGACCGGCACGGTTTCGCCATCCGGGTCGGAGGGCGACGGACCCATCGGTGGCACGGGGCCTGGACCGGTGTCGTCGGCAGGATCAGGATGGGTGGACGGCATCTGCATGGGACTGTCTCCTTTGCCGGAGCAACCGTCGGCGCACGAAGGGGTTCCCGTTTCGGCCGGTCAGGGGAGAAGGTGATGAGCGAACGTGACGAAGCCGCACTGGCGGCGCTGTTCCTCGAGGCGCAGAACCAGGTCTATCCGGAGGTATTGGCGGAACTGCGCGCCGGGCGAAAACGGACGCACTGGATGTGGTTCGTGTTCCCCCAACTGGCCGGGCTCGGACGGAGCGACATGGCGCAGCGCTATGCGCTCCGGAACGTAGCCGAGGCGCGCAACTACTTCACCCATGCGGTGCTGGCAGCGCGTCTGGTGGAATGCACCGAGGCCGTGCTCCTGCATGCGCCCGACGGTGTTGCCCCGCGATCGCTGAACGAGATCTTCGGCTCACCGGACGACCTCAAGTTCCACTCTTCGATGACGCTGTTTCACCGCGCTGCACCGGAGGCCGGCATATTTGGGAGGACGCTGGACACGTTCTTCGGGGGCGGCGAGGACGAGGGGACCCTCAGACTGCTGCGGCTCCCGCCGCGCTAGCACCTGCTGCGGCGACGAGCACGTGCAGCGGCACTGCCTCTGAACGGCGGCTAGCACCCGGCGATGCGTGCCGGGTGCGAAAAGATCTCGAAGCCATCGTCCCGCGCGACCCCGACCAGCGTGATGCCGGCACTCTCTGCTGCCTCGATGGCGCGGTTGGTCGGCACCGAGATGGCGGCAACGATCGGAAATGCCGCCACAGCGGCCTTCTGGATCAGGTCGATCGACACCCGGCTGGTCAGCAGCAACACCCCAAGGGCCGTGCCGGTCGCTGCCATGGCGCCAATCAGCTTGTCGAGAGCGTTGTGGCGGCCGACATCCTCGCGCACCAGCCGGTGCCCCTGTTCCGGATGCCAGAGGGCAGCGGCATGAACACCGCGGGTCGAGGCGTTCAACACCTGCAGCGCCCGGAGGTCGGCAACGGCCTGCCGCAGGGCCTCGGGTCGGACCGCGAGCGAGGAGTGCACCGGCGGCAGCGAGCGCATGGCCTGCTCGAGACTTTCGATGCCGCACAGGCCGCACCCGGTGGGACCGACCATCTGCCGGCGCCGGGCAAGCATGCCCTGCGCCTTGGCCGGTTCGATCCAGTGGCGAACCTCAATGCCCTGCGGGTGGGCGACAACTTCGCGGCGCTCGATATCGGCAGAGCCGTCGATGATCTCCTCGCTGAGGAGGTAGCCGAGCCCGAAATCCTCGAGATCGGCCGGGGTCGCCATCATCACCGCCAGTGTGGTGCCGTTGCAGACGATGGCGACCGGCTGTTCCTCGGGCACGGCGCGGTGGTGAAGCTCCGCCTGATCGCGGATGCGGAGCGGGCGGACGTCGTGGAGGACCGGAAAGGCCGTATCCATCAGACGATCCCGGGCTCGGGTTTCAGCATGCGCACCGGCACCGACTTGGCGGCCGGCACGAAGCTGCGTTCGGCATGCTGGTAGAGCGGGATCAGCGCGTTGGCTTCCGGATAATAGGCGCCGACACAGCCTGCCGGGATATCGTAGGGCACGACCTTGAAGCCATGCATGCGCCGGTCGATATGGTCGTCGGTCACGGTCTGCATGCCGACAAGGTCGCCCTCCTCGAGGCCGAGTCGGTCGATGTCGCCCTGGTTCATC
>JAEZFJ010000296.1 GCA_023437755.1 Pseudomonadota bacterium | reverse complement strand
CATTTCCATTGGACCAAACCCGGTTCGCGGGATTGCCTGCGGCTGGGGAATTAGGCAGGTACATCAAGCTTGCCCATCCTGGTTGTGGCACGGTCATATCATCCAGGATACGCACCCGCGAAGTCTCGCTTCCGTACAACTGCACCCCGGCATAGTAGATATGGTCCTCCAGAAGAACAGGTGCAGGGAAATCAAGGGAAATGATGCCATTGAGACTATCCTGTTGTGTGATCTCGTAGAGATCCAAACTCTCAGCGATCGGGTTGGTCAGGTTCGGCGTATAAGAGGCCGTATCTGCGAAAATGTCCAGACTATCGTATAGGGCTATGCTGATCTGTGTGCCAACCGTAGTACCACTGGTGCCACGTGCGATGCGAATATCCAATCCATGGACATACCGCGGGGTGGAGACATTGTATTGTGTGAACACGATCATCCCCTCATGGTTGTTGTCAAAGGAATTGGAACCAATGGAACCCACCACCAGCTGATCATCGGGGTGATTGTCGATATTATCAAGGGAGTAGACCGCATTGGGGTCGGCGGTCACTTCGAAATGGCGGGTAGGTACCGTGTTGCTACTAAAGAAAGGACCACCTACAGGTTCCTGGTCGCTGTACAGGGTGAAATCGACCGTATGAAGGCCGGGAGCCAGCGTTGTTGCCGGGAGGGCGACGGGGATCAGCTCCTCATTCTCAAGGGTGGGGTTCACCGTGGTTTGAGCGACCACATTGTCACCAGCATCACGCACCTCCACATCCAGAGCTATGTTGGTGTGATCCTGGTTCCATCCGAAGTTGTTGTAACCACCACCAACATAGATCACATTGTTGTTCTCGAATTGATCCAAGGGGATGCGGCCGTACTCCATGGCATTGGCCAGGTTGGACACAAATCCATAGTCCAGGCGGATGTCGTACTGAGGCAGTTCGAAAAGTAGAACATCATCGATCTGCCAGAAATAATGCGAAGTGGCGGCATCGGCATTGTGGCGGAAACGGATCTTCACGTTGGCGGGGTCGGCCGCGATGGCATCACTGATGTTGTACTGCAGCAACTGGGTGGGACTCAATTGATTCACATCCGTTGCATTGCCCGTGTTGGCGATCTCGGTCCATGTGGCACCGCCATCGGTGCTTACTTCCACCCGGTGTGGTGCATCGGTGGTCCCGCAGCACCAGCGCAGGCGCTGTTCAAATTGAAGACTTACATAGGTATAGGCCGATAGGTCCAGCAATGGTGATACCAGGGAACCTTCCAAATTCACGGGCGTACCAACAATGACCGGAGGATTCGCGCTCCAGTTCGTGTTGGCGGAGTCGGATGCGAAGATCATGAAACCATTCGCAGCGGAAGTGGATCCGATGATCTGCGTGGTATTGGAATAGGCACCCGTGGGTCCATAGATGCTATGGCGCCATACATCGCCATTCGTCCCTTCAAAGGTCCATGCTCCAAAGGACGTGTTGCCATTGAAACCATTGGCGAAATCCTCATAGAAGATAGTATCACCTTCCGCACGATGGCCGACTGGCATATTCGTGGCCTGCCGTTTTGTGGGCAGGCTTTCCAGTGAATATGGAACACGGAGTACTCCATCCTGTTGTACAGACTGGGCCATAACGCCACCTGCCAGGATAATGCTTGTAAGTAAGGGGTATCGTAGGTTCATGTGATGTGTTCTAGGGGTGCCTAAGCTAGGCATCTTTCACCATTCGTCCAACAGGTCGTGGATGTTTCAACTGTTCGGACCAGGCCCGGAAGTGCCTTTGGTCATGGTTCAGCGAGAGTGGATCACCACCCGTTCCGTCCACACGCCCTCAGTATTCCAAAGCCGGAGCATGTAACTGCCGCTGGGCAGATCGGATACCTCCATACGCAACGCACCATGCCCATTGAAAGGGATCTCCTTCACGGATCTGCCCATGGCATCATGCAGCGTGATCCGGCCACCTGGTGTAGTGGTCAAGGCATTCAGTTGAATATGGATGACATCTGCCGCCGGGTTCGGATAAACGTGGAATGAGGCCTGCTGCTCCGACCCGCCATCGATCCCGACCATGAACTCCGAAAGATGCAACCGCACCATGGGAACCACTTCCGGATAGCTTAGGTCGAAGGTGATGCCTTGCATATGGAAGGAACCGCCCACAACCGTGTTACCGCTAATGCCCACAAGTAAAGGTCCCGCGCTGGTCAAACGCTGTATTCCGGCGAATACGTCTCCTGGTTGTCGCTCGGCCAGCCCAACGTACGACAGATACACCGCGCCATTCTCCAGATCTTGCTGGGACAGGAAGTACCGTGCCGAGGTGTCGATCACCGCGAACTGCTCATCAAAAAGCACCGCCCTTATCTCTGCGCCCACCTCAGAACCCGCGGCCACAAAAACGGTGATGCCGTGTGCGATCGCGGGTGCGATGAGTTCGAACCGGTTACCAAGAATGTACATTTCGGTCCCCCCCAGTGCACCTTGCAACGAGCCATTGTCCAAGGCCATGGCGGAATAGTGATCATCCCATCCGGGTCCAGTGATCATCATGGTGGAACTGCTCGTGTTGTCCGCAGGGTCATCTTCGGCCGATGCGGCAATGGCTGTAGCGGTCACCTCGAGTTCGCCTGTGGCAGTCGGCGTTAGATCCGTTGTTACAAGTAACTGGCGTCTTTCACCCGGTGCTAGTATTTCATCTGAACCGGTGTTGAATGTTCCTTGCCCGATGCCATCCAAAGTCACATTGAATTCCGCTGTTATGCTGGATAGAGGAGCTGTGCCCAGGTTCACCACTTCGGCAGCCAGGATCAAAGGGCCGGCTTGCCCCAAAGGCAGCATGGTATACCTAAGACTTTGTACAGAGCCATCGAAGGGATCGGCTGTAGGGTCATGCAGGGATACACGTTCCAAGGCCAGGTCATGTTCCAGTCGTTCACGCAGGCACACATCATCAATGGCGAGCCCTGCGGCCCATGCCCCGTTATCCGTCCATTGGAAGCGTATCCACAGGTTGGCCGTATCATCATATTCAGAAAGGTCCACTGAAACCCGGGCCCATCCGCCATTGGCTGGTGGGATAATGTGGACGTTGTTCCAGACCGTACCATCTTCTGATACCTGTACAGTAGCAGGCCCACCGCCAAAGCTGGTATCGAGATAGGCACGGAACTCCAGCCATACATTCTCGCGGCCGGTCAGATCCATCACGGGCATCCGCAACCACACATCCTGCAGGTCACATGGGCAGGGCGGCGCATCATCATTGGCCATTATGAAGCGGTTGCCTGGGAGCACATCAGGCACAGGGAAAAAATCGCCAGCGTTGGCGGTGGCCGCATTTCCTATCCGCCATGAAAGCACTGCATCATCAAGCAATTCACCATCGGTGGTGGTACGCCACACCCAAGGCATATCCCAGCCTGCTGGCACTTCATCACTTTCGAAATCCTCCGAGAAGAAGCAGGGTTGCGCTTTTGGCTGCGCGAGGAGCGTGAAAGGGAGGAGGGACAGGAAGGAAAGGAGTGCGCGGAGCAAAAAGGTCATGACTGCAATTGTGCGGATCGGAGCGGGCTAAATTACCGTATCGCCGCCCAAGGCTGGGTCATGGACCCAAAGACTAATGACCAACGACCTATATTCGTTTGGCCAAGCAAATGAGTCATGAGAATTTCCGTTCTATTGTTTTCGCTTCTCTCACTCCAAGGAATGGCCCAGTTCGGTCCTGCTGTTGAGGTGCAGAATGGCTTGGATGTCAATTCAAATCCTATTAATGGGGGCTCAAGTTCAAGCTTTCGTATAGAAGATGTCGATGGTGATGGGGCATTGGACGTAGTACATATCCTTTCACCAATTACGATAGTTTGGATCCGGAATGGTGATGGCATGGGCACGTTCATTCTCCAGGATCCGATCTGGATGTCCGCCAGTGATCAGATCCTTTATGATCTCGCAGATATTGATCTTGATGGCGACCTGGATGTAGTGGTTTATGAACGGAATGGAGACCAACACGCCCTTATCAGGATCGAGAATATGGGGAATGGTTCTTTCGGACCGCCAGTTCAGATCAGCGATGGTGCGGAAATGGATCTGCCGGTCACAGCCTATGATATTGCTCTAGGACAACTTATCTGTAGTGATCTTTCAGGTGATGGTTTTCCGGAAGTGTTATATACGGTGAGAGGTGGTGTGAGATGGTTCCTGAATAATGGAAACGGAACATTTGGTCCGGTCCAGTCATTCAACAGAGGACAGGTCAGTAGTTATTTAAGTGTCGTTATGCGGGTGGATGACATTGATGGAGATGGCGACCAGGATATCGTAACGGATACCGATATGGATCCTGGATTATCTGGCGAGGAATTATATGTCGCCTTGAATGAGGGATTGGACTCGTTGACCTTTGAACCCTTTACGCTTCACTCGCCATACACCAACTATTTCGAGAACATCACAGTGGTGGATATCGATGAGGATGGTGATCTTGATGTGCTTGACGTTGGATGGTCAGTGAAATGGTATGAAAATCCTTTGGCTCAAAGCGGTCTTGGTGCTTTCGAATATCATTGGATAGAGCAGGGCGAAAATGAAGGATCCAGTTCGATCGGAAAGATCGGTTGCAACAACAACTATACGCTCGTGTATGGACGCTGGCCATGGGAGTTCTATGATTACAACTTGCGATGGACGCATTTTTATGATCAGATCGGAGACTTCACTCCTCCCGCATTCAACGAAACTCCGAAGGCGCGCTATTATCGCTTGGCCGATATTAACAGCGATGGTCATCTTGATATGGTGACATATATGAACGATACCACACGCTGGTATCCTTATGATCCCGACTACCTCACATCCCTCCTCGAACTTGAGCTTCCGTTCGACACCCTCACATTAAATGATGGCCCGCAACCCTTGATCGGAGGATCGCCGGAAGGCGGCATTTATTCACTGGCTGGATCCACCGATACGATCACCGTCTTCGATCCGATCGAAGCAGGTTTAGGAGAACATCAGGTGGTCTATTCCTACACCGATCCCTTCACAGGTTGCAGCGGAACGGACACGGCAACGGTCATAGTTGAACTTTCAACCGGCATCACAAGGAACGATCATGATATCGGCATCGAAGTATTCCCCAATCCCGCTAACGATCATTGTACCTTCTCATTCAGCGGCGGTCCCAGCGATCTTCAGCTGATCGATGCCACTGGCAGGGTCGTTCGCCAATGGTCAGCAGTTTCTTCGCCTTTCCAAGCGGATCTGTCACCATACCATCCGGGGATCTATTTGATCCGATCAGCTCAAGGAGTTCAACAGAATAAAGTGAAGCTGGTCCTTCAATGATCAATGATCATTTCTTGGATCGATACACATCCTTCCGATGTCCGACACTTTCAACCCTGACGATGCGAACGACGTCGCGGATCGTGTATAGGACCCGGTAGTTCCCGATCCGTAGGCGCCAACCATTCTTATGACCGACCAGTTTCTTCGAGCCTGTTGGCCGCGGATCATCGGTCAATGATCGGATCGAACGATAGATCTTGGAGCGCGCAGGTTCAGGGATCCGCCAAAGCTCACGCTCCGCAGACCGCGCCAGTTCGACCGAGTAACTCACCGTTTCGCCTTCTTCAGGCGCTCTTCGAATTTTTCCAAAGGGATCGAGGGTTCGTTCTTCCTCGACTCGATCAACAAGGCATCGAGGTAATCCTCCAATAACTCACGATCATTCTCGATCAGATCCATATCGATCTGAACGTAACGCTTCTTCCGCGTTTCATCGTGAATGATGGAGATGCCCTTCATGCAAACAAAGATAAGTCCTCAACCCTTGCTGATCAATGCCCCGATCACTTTCGCAACCCGGCATTTCGCGCAAGGGATAGGAGCGGCACCACGCAGCGCAGCGAGGAGTACAGCGCCCCGCTGTACAGCGGGGAGCCCGGTGCCGCGCCCCGGCTTTTGCGGGGTGCGGCATGCGCCCAAAGTCAACGGATGATCGCGATCCCAGGTCAAGCCCGGAGTGACCTCGCGGCAAAGGCATTCACATCATCTGATCATCTCATCATCTGATCATCTGATCAGGCGTACTCCTCCACCGGAGGGCACGTACACACCAGATTCCGATCGCCGAAGGCATTGTCCACGCGGCTTACCGCGGGCCAGTATTTCCAGTCGCGGTTCACGCTTACGGGGAAGGCGGCTTGTTCGCGGGAGTATGGATGTTCCCATTTGTCGCTGCACACTTCTTCCATCGTGTGCGGCGCCATCTGTAGCAGGTTGTGCTCCTTGTCGGCGTCGCCTTTTTCGATCGCGCGGATCTCTTCGCGGATGCCGATCATGGCCTCGATGAAGCGATCGAGCTCGGCCTTCGCTTCGCTCTCGGTGGGTTCAACCATCAGCGTTCCTGCGACCGGGAAACTCACCGTGGGCGCATGGAATCCGTAGTCGATCAAGCGCTTCGCGATGTCCTCCACTTCCACGCCGGCGGTCTTCTTGAAGCCGCGGCAATCGAGGATCATTTCGTGCGCCACCATGCCATCGTGACCGGTGTACAGGATCGGATAATGCTCGGCGAGTCTGGCCTTGATGTAGTTGGCGTTGAGGATCGCGTATTTCGTGGCATCGGTGACGCCGCCGCTGCCGAGCATGCGGATGTAGCCGTAGCTGATCAGCAGGATCAGCGCGCTTCCGTAAGGTGCCGCGCTCACCGCATGGATCGCTTTTTCGCCGCCGGTCCTTACGATCGGATGGCCGGGCAGGAAGGGCTTCAACTTGTCGTTCACGCAGATCGGGCCCATGCCGGGTCCGCCGCCGCCGTGCGGGATCGCGAAGGTCTTGTGCAGGTTCAGGTGGCACACATCGGCACCGATCTCGCCGGGACTTGTGAGGCCGACCTGTGCGTTCATGTTCGCGCCGTCCATGTACACCAATCCGCCGTTCTCATGGACCACGCTCGTGATCGTTTTGATCCCTTCCTCGTACACGCCGTGCGTGCTCGGATACGTGATCATTACGCAGCTCAGCGTGTCCTTGTACTGCGCGGCTTTCGCCTTCAGATCCTCGATGTCGATATGGCCTTCGGCATCGGCCTTCACCACAACCACTTTCATTCCGGCCATCACAGCGCTCGCAGGATTGGTGCCATGCGCGCTGCTCGGGATCAACGCGATGTTTCGGTCCTTGTCGCCACGCGCTTCGTGGTAGGCACGGATCACTAGAAGTCCGGCGTATTCGCCCTGCGCACCGCTGTTCGGCTGCAGGCTCACGGCCGTGAAACCGGTGATCTTCGCCAGTGCGTCGCTCAATTCATCGATCACCTGCTTGTAACCTTCCGCCTGTTCGATCGGCGCAAACGGATGCATGTGCGCCCACTCCGGCCAGGTCAGCGGCATCAATGTGCTGGCCGCGTTCAACTTCATCGTGCATGAACCCAGCGGGATCATGCCGTGCGTCAGGCTGTAATCCTTGTTCTCGAGCTTCTTGATGTAACGCTGAAGTTCGAGTTCGCTGTGGTGTATGTTGAAGATCGGATGCTCGAGGATCGCGCTTTTGCGCAACATGGAGGAAGGCACCGCGATCGATCCGCCTTCATCGGGAACACCTTCGCATTTTTTGCCGCACGCCTCGGCCATCGCATCCAGCACATCCGCCACATCAGTGCGGCGCACGGTCTCGTCCAGCGAGATGCTTACGCGGTCGCCAGCGTAACGCAGATTGATCCGTTTCGCTTCCGCGGAAGCACGCAATTTTTCGATCGTAACTCCGGAAGGCAGTTCGAACGTGAGCGTATCGAAGAACGATCCGTTCACGAGCTTGTAGCCGATCGATTTCGCGCCTTCCGCAAGCTGGCGCGTGCGTGCATGCACATTGCTCGCGATCCGCTTCAATCCACTTGGACCATGGTACACCGCATACATGCCGGCCATCACCGCCAAAAGCGCCTGTGCGGTGCAGATATTGCTTGTGGCCTTGTCGCGGCGGATATGTTGCTCGCGTGTCTGCAACGCCATGCGCAACCCGCGGCGGCCGCGACGATCCTGACTTACGCCGATGATCCTTCCGGGGAGCTGGCGCTTGTATTCATCGGTGGTGGAAAAGAAGCCCGCATGCGGACCGCCATAACCCATCGGCACACCGAAACGCTGGCTGTTTCCCACGCACACATCGGCGCCCCATTCGCCCGGCGGCGACAATAACACGAGTGCGAGCAGATCGGTGCAGACGGCAACTTTCAAACCTTCGGCCTTCGCCTTTTTCACCAGATCGCTGTGATCGTTCACCCCACCTTCGATGTCCGGATACTGAAGGATCATTCCGAAGTACGATCCATCGGGCTGGAACTCGTTGACATTTCCGATCACAAGTTCGATCCCCACCGGAATGGCGCGTGATCGCAACACATCGATGTTCTGCGGATACAAACCGCGATCCACGAAGAACTTGTGTGCGTCGGTCTTCTCTTTCGGACGCGTGTGATGCAGCATCAGCATCGCCTCGGATGCAGCGGTCGCTTCATCCAAAAGGCTTGCGTTCGCGATCGGCAGGCCGGTGAGGTCGCTCACCATCGTTTGGAAATTCAGCAACGCCTCCAGCCTTCCCTGACTGATCTCGGCCTGATACGGCGTGTAGGCCGTGTACCATCCGGGATTCTCGAACACGTTGCGCAGGATCGGCGGCGGCACCAGTGTGCCGTTGAAACCAAGACCGATGTAGCTGCGGAAGAGTTCGTTCTTCGCGCCGATCCGCTTCATGTTGTCCAGGTGCTGCTGCTCGGTGAGCGGCTCGCCCACATCGAGGCCCTTCGCCAGCCGGATCCCCTTCGGGATCGTGCGCTGGATCAATTCATCCATCGAACCAACGCCGATGGCGGCAAGCATCTCTTTCGTCTCCTCGGCATTGGGGCCGATGTGACGTTCCTGGTAGGTCACGAATTCCATGGTGATGTTCACCCCTTTCTGTCATCTTGAGCGGAGCCGAAAGAGGGCGTGCAAATATACCAAGGAGCTTGGCCTTGATCATACGTCGCGGTCACTAGTGAAGGAACTAACTGACAACGATTCTGCAACGATCACCAAACATCTTTACTGATGGGCTGAGCCCAGTCGACGACCACTTCTCCAATTAAAATAATTGACCTGCCAAGGAGATATATCCCAATTAGAAAACATGCCCACCCAAATAATTGATTGATTCGTCGTTTCCCTCGACTTCTTTCCAGATGGGAAGTTCCGATCACTAAAAATCCACCTACTGTCAATGCGATTCCATGTATGAGCCAAAAAAGTCCCATTTAGCCAAGATACTAGGTCGGAAGGATCTGATCAGTGCAATGTACAGTAAGAGCCTATCAAGTAGGCCGGCCTATCTTTGGCCGCCCCTCATGCGGTCCTTCCTTCTGTTCATTCTTCTCTCGGCGGCCGCATCCCGATCGCACGCGCAGGACACCATCCTGCTCATGAGCGGCCACACGATCGAAGCGAAAGTGCTTGGCCAGAGCACGCTTGAAGTACGTTACCTCGAAGAGAAGCGGAACGGCAAGATCGTGGAACGCGCGGAACCCACCGAGAACGTCTTTTCAGTGAAGGACAGCCTCGGCCGCGAGCGGATCTGGTATTTCCACGACACGGTCTTCGGCAACGACATGACGATCGACCAGATGCGCTGGTTCATAAAAGGTGAACAGGATGCGCGCAAAGGCTATAAACCGACGTGGCCGGTGATCGGTGGATTCGTGCTCGGCGCCGGAGCCACGATCGGTCTCAACCTCGAAGTCAATTCACTTTTCCTTCCGCCGCTTTACGCCGGTGCCATGGCACTTCCGCGCGTGCACGTCACTAAAGGCTCGATCAGCGATCCGCTCATGGAAGGCGACGAATTCTATGCTTTTGGTTACGCCAAGGTTGGTCGATCGAAGCGCGTGGTGCGTACACTGATCTCAACTTTTGCGGGAGTTGCTGTCGGCTTGGCCGTGCGCCAGTTCATCATCAATCCGAACCTGCCTCCGATCACGGATTAGATCGCTTGCAGTTCTACATTCTTAATTCTAAGTTCTTAATTCTTGATTCGTTTTTGGGCGTTCCCCCGCTGTAACGATCTGTAGTGGGCTGCGCCCGCTTTCGCCACGGCTACAGCGGGCAAGCCCGCCGAAGCTTTAGCGAAGGCGGGGTCGGGCCAACCGCTTCAAGTCCGCACTCGCAAAAGCCTCGCTTGCGGGCTATCCGCTCATGTCCCTAACGCACATCCCGTTGAAAGCCTCCGATCTTGAGCCTTAGTATCTTTGTTGAAGATGAAGATCTCGGTGCAATATGTGAATGATGCCGACGGCAATGTTCAGGCTGTGCAGATCCCCATCAAGGATTGGGAAAAGCATGTGCTGAAAATGCGCCGATACGAGCAGCTTTTGAAGCTTCGCTCGGACATTGTTGAGGCACTTTCCGAAGTAGAAAGCCTGCGCAAAGGAAAATTGAAGAAGCGCTCTCTCGCAAGTGTGCTCAATGGGATCTAGGGTCATTCCCACACCTCGGTTCATTCGCGAAGTGAAGCCACTTTTGAAGCGATATGCTTCATTGAAAGATGATCTGCTCGATCTGGAGAACGATCTGATCGCCAGACCCGATCAAGGGAGTCATTTAGGCCAAAGCATCTACAAAGTTCGTCTTGCGATCAAGAGTAAAGGGAAGGGAAAGAGTGGTGGTGCCCGTGTGATCACGTATCTCGTTACGGAAGAGCAGGAGATCTATTTATTAAGCATATATGATAAATCGGATCTTGATGCGGTGGATCTGAAAAGCTTGCGGGAGATGATCAAGTCATTGTGACCGTCGCTCATTTTGCCGTACGAGTTTTGTGCCACCATCAACCAACACCGATCCGATCGCCGATCATCCGCTGGCTTGTGTACAGCCACGTGTGGATGGCGCTTTGCGCAGCCGCGCAGGTCTGGTGGACGTTCATGTATCTCGATGATCGAAGCAACGCGGCACGACTGATCACGTTCACTTTTCTTGCAACGGTTTCCGCTTACGGCTTCATGCGCCTGATGCGCGCCAAAGGCGCGCTCGCCGATTCCGTTCCGCTTTTCAATTGGGTCGATCGCAATCGTATCTGGCAATGGATCATGGTGGCGATCAGCGGATCACTTTCGATCATCCTTATTCTTCCGTTGATCGGTAAATTGATCGGGATCCTTTGGTGGATCGTACCGATCTGCCTTTTGTACGTACTGCCGTTCGGCTATCCGCAGCGCTATTTCGGCCTTCGCGCGATCCCGGCGCTGAAAGTTCCGATCGTCGGACTTGTTTGGGCGGTCGTTACGGTAATCATGCCTGCTACTGCTGCGGACGTACACTTTTCCGATCGGATCGTGCTACTGCTTTTCTTCCAGCGCTTCCTTTTTGTCATGGCGCTCACGATCGCATTCGACATCCGCGATTCCGCGATCGATCCGCCAGACCTTCGCACCGTTCCGCAACTCTTCGGCGATCGCAGTGCGCGTTGGATCGCCATCGGAATGATCGTGATCTCAGCATTGGTGTCGATCGCTTTTTCACTTTTGGATCCCGATCACGAGTACATTCATTTATTCCCATTGATCGGAATGATCATTTCGGCGATCCTTCTTCACCGCACCGATCGATCGAGGTCCGAGATGTATTTCGGCTTCACCATCGATGGCATGTTGATCCTGCTTCCCGTGCTGGCTTGGTTCGGATCGATGCTTCATTGACCATGATCGGTACTTTTGGGACCGGACGAATGAACTACCAGAACGATCTCGCCTTCGCGCAGGCGCAGGATGCGGCCGATCCATTGCGTGCCTTCCGCGATGAATTCCATTTCCCGCAGCACCAGGGAAGACCTGTGATCTATTTCACTGGCAACTCGCTCGGTCTTCAACCCAAAGCCGCTGCAGCCGCATTGCAACAGGAGTTGGATGATTGGGCGCGGCTTGGCGTGGAAGGCCATTTTCATGCGCGACATCCGTGGTACAGCTACCACGAAGAGCTCACCAACAGCACCGCGCGGCTCGTGGGCGCGAAGCCGGAGGAAGTGGTGGTGATGAACCAGCTCACCAGCAATCTGCATTTCCTGCTGGTGAGTTTTTTCCGGCCGGAGGGAAAGCGCAGAAAGATCCTTACCGAGCAACGGCCTTTTCCAAGTGACACTTACGCGTTCGCTTCACAGATCAAGTTCAATGGCGGCGATCCCGATCGTGATCTGATCGAGATGCAGCCGCGTTCCGGCGAACACTTGCTGCGTACGGAGGACATCGTTGCGAAGATCAAGGAGCTGGGCGACGAGCTGGCGCTCGTCTGTTTCGGTGGCGTGAACTTCTACACCGGTCAGGCCTTCGACATGGAAGCGATCACCAAGGCCGCACATGATATCGGCGCGATCGCCGGTTTCGATCTGGCACATGCCGCGGGCAATCTGCACATGCCCCTGCACGACTGGAACGT
>JAEZFJ010000254.1 GCA_023437755.1 Pseudomonadota bacterium | reverse complement strand
TCGAAACGCGACCACACTATTCGTGGTGCAGTGTGTTGCCGTCGCGCTGCGACCGACAAACGATCCCATGCATGGATTCGCAAGACCCACTCTACGCAGGGCGAAAAAGGACGCAATCACGCAAAGGCCGTTTTCGGGGAGAAGCAATATGGTTGCAAACCGGATGTTGCAGATTCAGCACACAACCGGAAACCTCCTGTTAATATGGCTGAACGAGCGGTTAAGACGGCCGGATTTCCTGGGTTCCGGCCGGCCTGAAACGGCCGAGAATTGTTGCCAGTACATGGAACACCCGCAATCCAGCCCAGCCCCATGTCTGGCGGAATTGTGCCTCAAAGGTGGAATCGGCTCTGCTGAGGCGGCCAGAATCTAGATGCTGGACCAGACCCTGCGGCCTGCGATCCATGTCGATGCCACGCTGAGCTCTTCGTCCAGATGAACGAAATCGGCAAGGGCGCCCTGTCCCAGGTGCCCGTGCCCGGCATCAGCACCAATGGCCTCTGCCGGGTACAGCGCCGCCATCCGCAAGGCTTCATCGAGCGGCAGGCCGATACGCTGATGCATGAACCGCACGGCGTCGATCATGTCGAGGTCAGCACCGGCGAGAGTGCCATCCGCGAGGCGGAGCGCCCCTTCGGCTCGGGTAATGGTGCGACCATTGAGAGTAAGGCTGGTGAGACTCGTACCGGTTTGCGACATGGCATCGGTTACAAGGAAGATGCGCCCGGGACCGGCCTTGGCCCGAAGAGCCACCGCCACACTAGCCGGATGGACGTGAATGCCGTCGGCGATCAATCCGGCGAAGATTGACGGCGTGTCGAGCACGGCGCCCACTATACCCGGTTCGCGATTGCCGAGCTGGCTCATGGCGTTGAACAGGTGGGTGGCCATCCGGGCGCCGGCCTGGAAGGCCGCCTTGGCCGCGTCATAGCCGGCATCGGAGTGGCCGATGCTGACGATGATGCCGGATTCGGCCAAGGCCTTGATCTGCGCGGGCGGGACCGTCTCGGCCGCTACGGTACAGAGCAGGTTGGGCAAGCTCTGCCCCGCGCGGATCAAGCGGTCGAGATCTGCCTCGTCCATAGGACGGATAAGGTTTGCGTCGTGCGTCCCTTTGCGGACGAAAGAAAGGTGTGGCCCCTCCAGGTGCAGCCCAAGAAAGCCGGGCACCCGTTCACCGGCTGCCGCTTCGCCTGCCGCTATGGCCGCCTCGTTCACGGGAACTGTGTCGGTGATCAGCGTGGGCAGCAGCGCAGTGGTACCGAATTGTGCATGGGCTGCACAGATGGTGCGGATGGCTTCGACCGAAGGATCGTTGTTGAAGAGAACGCCACCACCACCATTCACCTGAAGGTCGACGAAGCCGGGCACGACCATTCCCTCGGCAAACTCGATCCGATGAGCCGAGGCGGGCACCTCCCCAGCCGCCACGACGGCCGAGACATGGCCCCACTCGACCAGCAAGGCTGCGTCCTGATGCCAGCGATGGCCGTCGAAAAGGCGGGGAGCGATGACGGCGGTCAGGTCGCTCATACTGTCTCCGTGACCTTCTTGAGCAACCGCGGCTCGTCAGGATTGAGGCCTCGGTGGCGGGCCAAAGCCTCGACGAAGGAGTAGAACGAGACCACCAGCGCCAGCGGATCGGTCAGGGGGTGACCGGTGGGAGCAAACGGCAAACGGCTCGCGGGACCGGCACGATCGCTGGTCAGGAAGGCAAGTGCCCCCTGCCCCGCAAGCTTGTGGGCCATATCCGCCACTGAAGGCTCTGCTGCATCGCGGGCTGCCAGGCCCAGCACCGGATACCCCTGGGTCACAATCGCGACCGGCCCGTGCATCACTTCGGCAGAACTGTAGGATTCCGCCTGGATGCCGCAGGTTTCCTTGAACTTGAGCGCAGCCTCGTTGGCGATGGCCCAGCCGGGCCCACGACCAAGCACGTAGAGTGCATCCTGACCATCGAGTGCCCCGATCAGCGGCGACCAGTCGCACTCAACGGCCAGTTCCAAGGCTGCCGGAAGATCGCGCACCGCCCGATCAAGTGCGGCGTCGCCACTCCAGCGTGAGAGCAAAGCCAGGCCCGCGACCACCGAGGCGACAAAGGTCTTGGTGGCGGCGACACTTTGCTCAACACCGGCATGCAGCTCGATGGTGAAGTCGGCAGCCTCGGTCAGGGGGGAACCGGCGGTGTTGGTGATGGCAATGGTCGTCGCGCCCGAACGGCGGGCCGACTGTGCCATGCCGACGATGTCAGGGCTCTTGCCGGACTGTGAAATGGCGATTGCGGCACCGCGATCCAGGCGCAGCGAGCGGCCATAGATGGAGGCGATGGACGGACCGACAGAAGCGACCGGCACGCCGACCGCCAGCTCGATCGCATACTTCAAATAGGTGGCGGCGTGATCGGACGAACCGCGAGCAATGGTAGCGACCACATGCGGGTCGACGCCGCGCAACGCTGCGGCAGCGGCATCGACCACATCCTGGCTGCGGTCGAGGAACGTGGCGATGGCGGCGGGAATTTCCCGCACTTCACGATACATATGGGTGTGGGGGAGCGTCATGCTCTGGCGCCTCCAGGCGTCGGTGCGCCGATACGGAGTTCGGCGACAAAATCGTAGGTATCGCCCCTGTACACGGAGCGGGTGAACTCGATGACACGTCCTGATGCAAGATAGGACAGTCGCTCGATGTGGAGGCCGGCAGATCCTGCAGGAACCTGTAACAGCCTGGCGTCAGCCTCGCCGAGGTTGGCGGCGCGTATTCGCTGCAGTGCCCGCACAGGTCGATTGCCGGAGCGGTCGAGGTGCCGGTAGAGAGAATCGGCAACGGCCTCCGGATCGGGAAGCACGGAAACAGAGAGGCTGGCCCGTTCGATAGCCAGCGGCGTCTCCCCGGTGAGGCGGAGACGGGCGATGCGGGCGACCAGTTCGCCTGCCGACAAGCCGAGCGCCACCGTCTCTTCCGGCGAGGGTTCGTAGCGCCCACGATCCAGCCACTCCGCCCGGACCGACATGCCGCGCCTCGCCATATCCTCGGTGAAGGACGTGAGATGCGACAGCGATTGTTCGACGCGCTGGGTGCGCGGCGCCACGAAGGTGCCCGAGCCATGCTTCTGGATCAGCACGCCTTCCTGCACAAGTTGCAGCACGGCCTTGCGGACGGTCACCCGCGAGACGTCCACCTTGCTGGCAAGATCACGTTCGGACGGCAGTGCGTCGCCCGGGTTTATCTGTCCGCGGTGGACGGCATCTTCTATCCAGCGCTTGAGCTGCAGATACAGTGGCCCACCTGGCGGCAGGGCGACCGGCCCATCACCGAAGAACCCGCTGGACGTATTCGACACTGGTTTCCCCACTCGACCCATGCCGCAGCCACCTTATCGGCGCAGGGCACATGCACAACATGATACCAATAAAATACCATTCACCAAGCCCCCTTCATGCCTCATGACCTGTAGACACAGGCTTGCGGGGCGCCAGCTTCAGCCACTCCTCTGGCCCGAAGCCGCGTGGCTGGACAAGTGGTATTTTTTTGGCATTACAGTTCCTCCGCAGGAGGGACCTTATGAACGCAAGGAAAACCGAGATGCGCCACCCGGCGGCGGTGGGCTTCGACACCCTACTACCCCATGACGCCCTTCGTGTGCTGGCGCGAGCGCAAGTTGACGCCGCAGGCGCAGCCGAGGCCGCCGTTCCCGAGATCGCGCGCGCTGCTGAACTGGCAGCCAAGGCGCTGGCCGGAGGCGGGCGGCTGTTCTATGCGGCGGCCGGCAGCTCGGGGCTCATGGCACTCGCCGATGCGCTGGAACTGCCCGGCACCTATGGGATCTCACGGGACCAGATCGTGGTGCTGCTTGCAGGCGGGACAGAGGCGTTGACGGCAATGACCGGCTCCCCCGAGGACGACGGTGCGGCCGCCGAGGCGGAGGTCCGCCGACTCGGCGTCGGCCCCACCGATGCGCTAATCGCTGTAACCGCGAGCGGCAGCACCCCTTATCCGCTGGCCGCCGCCGCGGCCGCAGCAGCGGCCGGAGCAAAGACGATCGGCATCGCCAATAATCGGAGCGCGCCGCTGCTGGAGCAGGTGACAGTCGGCATCTGCCTGGAAACCCCGCCGGAAGTGGTGGCGGGCTCGACCCGCATGGGCGCGGGGACAGCGCAGAAAATCGCCCTCAACATGCTCTCGACCATGATGGCAGTGCACCTGGGGCACGTCCATGACGGCTATATGGTCAATCTGGTGGCGGACAACATCAAGCTGCGCGACCGAGCCAGGCGGATGGTGATGGACCTTGCGGCGGTGTCGGAACCAGAGGCCGAGGCCGCACTGGTGCGGACCAATGGAGCGGTCAAGGCGGCGGTGCTTGCAGCAAAGGGTGCAGACGCTCCGGACACCCTGCTGACGGCCAGCGGGGGGCGGCTGCGAGGGGCACTCGCCTCGATCTCGGACAACGCAGTCAAGTAACGGAGCGCTGTCGAAAACGGCCGTTGCGGATCGTCGGAGGGGCATACGTCCCGGAGACCTTCATGATCTACCCCACAGAAGACACCGAGCGCGACCTGGTGCTGATCCGCATCATCAACGCACCAAGCGAGAAGGTTTATCGCTGCTGGAGCGAGCCAGAACTGCTGAGGCAATGGTTTGCACCGCACCCCTGGAGCACGCCGTCTGTGGAAGCGGATGTCCGTCCGGGGGGCGCAAGCCTCATCACGATGGCCGACGAGAGTGGCACCGAATACCCGAACCCCGGGCAGTACCTCGAAGTGGTGCCAAACCAGAAGCTGGTGTTCACTGATGCCTACATTGGTGACTGGCAGCCGTCTGAGAAGCCGTTCTTCACCACCATCCTGCTTTTCGAAGATATCGGCGACGGGCGAACGCGTTACACCGCCATCGCCCGACACTGGAACTCCGAAGACGCGGCCGCCCACAAGCGGATGGGCTTCCATGAGGGCTGGGGCATCTGCGCCGCCCAACTCGAGGAAGTTGCCAAACACCTATAACCGAACCAGCGGCTGCCTTCCGCGTTGCATCCCCGAGCGGCCAATCGCCGCCCGGAGGAGGAGACGATGCAGACCGACAAGGACGGCAAGATACGGGATCGCGCCTATGCTCTTTGGCAAGCCGCGGGTTCACCGGAGGGTGATGACCAGCGCTTCTGGCATCAGGCCGAACGTGAACTCGCCGAAGAAGGCGATCTCGATGTGTCGGAGGAGCAGAGCGAGGGCGGCAAGCCCGTGGTCCAGGCCGGCTTCGCCGCACACTGAGATCGCGCCTAGCTATTCCGGTGGCCGGAAACCTCCAGAGCCAGTTCGGCCTCGAAGATGGTGCCGTTCTCGGTGCGGAAGCTGTACGTGCCGGCCATCTGGGCAACGACGCCTTTGATCAGGCGCATGCCCATGCTTGAACCAGGAACGTCGTCGCTCATGCCCTTGCCGTTGTCGCGCACGGTGAGCTTGGC
>JAEZFJ010000252.1 GCA_023437755.1 Pseudomonadota bacterium | reverse complement strand
GCTGGCGCAGTTCGACGACTGGTCGGCGCGGCTTCAGGGTCTGCCTCACTATGAACTCGCCGAGCAATTGCTCGACGAGAGCGGCTACACGGCGATGTGGCAGGCCGACAAGTCTCCGGATGCGCCGGGGCGGCTCGAGAACCTCAAGGAACTCGTGCGCTCGATGGAAGAGTTCGAGACGCTGGGCGGTTTTCTCGAACACATCTCGCTGGTGATGGACCGCGATACGGTCGAGGCGGAAGATGCCGTGACCATCATGACCCTCCACTCCGCCAAGGGCCTCGAATACGACACCGTGTTCCTCCCCGGCTGGGAAGAAGGGCTATTTCCCTCGCAGCGTACCATGGACGAGCTCGGCCGCGCCGGCCTCGAGGAGGAGCGCCGCCTCGCCTATGTCGGCATCACCCGCGGCAAGCGGCGGGTGCGGCTGTCCATGGCGCAGAACCGGCGCATCCACGGGCTCTGGCAATCGGCCCTGCCCTCGAGATTCGTCGACGAACTGCCGGCCGAGGTAGTGGACGTCAAGGACACCGGCTCCGGCTATGGCGGCTATACTTATGGCGGCGGGGCGGCCGGCCGCTTCAATCTCTCGGACCCGTTCGAAAGCGTCTACAACACCCCCGGCTGGCAGCGGGCCAAGGCGCAGCAATCATCCCGCAAGGGCGGTGGACCACTCACCATCGATGGCGAACTGGTGGCGCGCTCCGTCGACATCGGCAGCGACCGCTCGCCCTATGAGACCGGCCAGCGCGTCTTCCACCTCAAGTTCGGCTATGGCGAGATCAGCGCCATCGAGGGCAACAAGCTGACCATCGACTTCGACAAGGCCGGCCGGAAAAAGGTGCTGGAGAGTTTCGTCAGCAAGGCGTGAGGCTGCAGTGCCCGCGACCTCGTGGTTCGACGGGCTCACCATGAGGTCGACGCGAGCGCAGGGTTCTCGTAGACCTCATCCTGATCTTGTCGAAGGACAGGTCGCGGCCGCTGCTCTTCCAATCGCTCCCACCGCACCTATGTTCTGCCTGCACACACAGGGAGCACCCGATGATCATCTCGACCACGCCGACCCTCGAAGGACGTCCGATCCGCGAATATCTGGGGCTGGTCACCGGCGAGGTGATCGTTGGCGCCAATATCTTCAAGGACCTGTTCGCCGGCATCCGCGACATCGTCGGTGGGCGGGCCGGTGCCTATGAGGGCGCCCTGCGCGACGCACGGCGGCAGGCTTACGAAGAGCTGCAATACGAAGCGGAGCGCATGGGTGCCGACGCGGTGATCGGCGTCGATCTCGACTACGAGGTGGTCGGCGGCCAGGGCTCGATGCTGATGGTGTCGGTCACCGGCACCGCGGTGCGGCTCTAGACGCCGGTCCCACCGAGCGGCTCGGTCTCGATCCGCTCGGCAAAGCCGGCGATCAGCGGCCTTGCGTGCCCGATCATCTCGCGTACGGCGGGGATATCGAGGGAAGCCGCGTGCTGTTCCTTGCTGTCCCAGACTTCTGTGATCCAGATGCCGTCTTCACTGGCAGGATCGCGGGCGATCACATAACTGCGGCAGCCCGGCATTAGCGTGTTGCCGTTCAGCATGACCGCCAGCAACTCCTCCCGCTTTCCAGGGGCGGCAAGCATGCGTCCGATCAGTCCATACATCCGGCTCTCCTCGCTCGGGGAGAACCGAGATTGACCTCAAGAGGCGATTGGCGCAACTAGGCGCCAACTCAAGGATCTGCCCATGCCCGTCGACCAGGTTTCAGTGCCCCTCACCAAGGACCAGGCATATGCGCTGGTCGACGCCGTGATGGAGCGGGACGACCTTGCCCTCACCGCCTCGGCGCACGAGGATGAGTCGACCGGCGAGTGGGTGTTCGAGGCCACCTGCGACAGCCCGCCCCACCTCGACGCCTTCCGTGACCTAGCGCGGCAGGTACTCGGCGCGGAGCTGGAGTTTGCGGTCGATCCCATCGACCCCGAGGTCAACTGGGTGGCCAAGTCGCTGGAGGGGCTGGCTCCGGTCGCCGCGGGCGGATTCTATGTCTATGGCAGCCACCATGAAGGGCCGGTGCCACGCGGGCTGACACCGATGCGTATCGACGCCGCTCAGGCCTTCGGCACCGGCCACCATGAGACCACCACCGGGTGCCTTGAAGCCATCGACATCGTGCTGAAGCGCCGCCGGCCGCGCGCCATGATGGATGTCGGCACCGGCACCGGCGTGCTGGCGATCGCGCTGGCGAAGCGCACCCGCACCCCCGTGCTGGCCACCGACATTGATCCGGTGGCGGTTCGCACGGCGGTGGAGAACGCCGAGTTCAACGGCGTCGGCAAGCTGGTCCACGCCATCGAGGCGACGGGGCTCAGCCACCAGATCATCAGCCGCAATGCCCCTTATGCCCTGGTGGTCGCCAACATCCTGGCCGGGCCGCTCATGGCGCTTGCGCCCTCCATGGCCCGGGTGACCGAGCGCGGCGCCAACGTGATCCTTTCCGGCATTCTCGAGCATCAGGCGCGCGGCGTCATCAATGCCTATGGCCGCCAGGGTCTGGTGCTGGTGCAGAAGCTACAGCGCAAGGACTGGTCGACGCTGATCCTCGAGCAGCGCTGAGCCCGGAAAAGCAAAATCCCCGAACGGGAGTTCGGGGATCGCACGATCGTCAGCGATTTCGCCGCCTTACGGCCGCTTGGTGAAGGCGCCAAGCAGCTGGTACTGCATGCGGTTAGGGACCTGACGGCTCGACTCGCGGCCACGGGCGTCGATGACGGCTCCCAGCGCGTTGCTGAACTTGTTCTTGTTCTCGGGCATCTCAGTCTCCATTCGCGGACGGGCGGTGTTCGTACCCGTCTCACGCTCTCTATCTAGGCTTTACCCTCCACCGGGGTAAGGGGCTTGCGGGCAACGCTGCCCTGCACCCCTCGCACGGCGCGTTAGCGCTTCGTAAACGTGCGCTCGGCGGCGTCGATATCGCGCTGGTAGCGCTCAACGATGCGCTTGGCCTGACGCTCGCGGCCGGCGATCAGCGCGTCTACGGCGCGGCGGAAGAAATTCTTGTCCTGGCTCATCTTCGTTCTCCTTGCTCGCCACTTAATGTAGGAAGCGAACGGTGCTGGACTAGGCCCAAAGCCGAAAGCCAGCCATGCCCCCAGCGCACCTCGCAGGACCACATGATGACCGAGACCAGCTTCCCACCCACCGAGTTCCAGAGCTTCGAGGAGCGCTCCGACCCCGCCACCGTGAAGCCGCGGCTGACGGCGCTGCGCAAGGCGATGGCCGAGGCGGGTGTGGACGCGTTCCTGATCCCGAGAGCGGATGCCCATCGCGGCGAGTCGGTGCCGCCGGGCGAAGCGCGCCTGGCCTATGTCACCGGCTTCACCGGTTCCGCGGGTGTGGCCGTGGTGGGAGCAAAGAAGGCAGGGCTGTTTGTCGACAGCCGCTACACGCTGCAGGCGCCGGCGCAGACCGACACCAGGGTGGTGACAGTGCACGAATGGCTGCAGGGCGGCTACTCGCCCGAAATCACCCGCTATGTGCCCAAGGGCGGCAAGCTTGCCTATGACCCGTGGCTGCACACGCCTGGCGAGGTGCGGGACCTGGCAGTCAAGCTCGAAGGCCATGCCACGCTGGTGCCGCACGCCAACCTCGTGGATGCGATCTGGGAGGAGCGGCCCGGCTCGCCGGTCTCGCCCGTGGAGTTCCTCGGGCACAACCGCGCCGGGCGCGAGAGTTCCGACAAGATCGCCGAGGTCCAGGCGGCCCTTGGCACAGAGAAGGCGGACATCGCGGTCCTGACCCTGCCGGAGTCCATCTGCTGGCTGTTCAACATGCGAGGGCGCGATGTGCCCACCACGCCGTTCGTGCTCGGCTTCGCCGTCGTGCCG
>JAEZFJ010000241.1 GCA_023437755.1 Pseudomonadota bacterium | reverse complement strand
CGACCGGGTGGCGGCGCCCAGTGGGATCCGTTCACCGGCAGCGCCAACGGCTTCGCCGGCGCCGCTGGCGCCGGTGCCGGCACCCGCACCACAAAGGGCGAGGACATCGTCGTCACCATTGCGGTGTCGCTGGAGGACGCCCACAAGACGGCTTCCATCCCGGTGCGCATGCCTTCGGGCAAGGTACTGTCGGTCAAGCTCCCCGAAAAGGTGGAGGAAAACCAGCAGATCCGTCTCAAGGGCCAGGGTGGCAGCAGCCCCTTCGGCGAGCCGGGCGATGCGCTGGTGACCGTCAAGTTCGAGAAGTCGCGGCAGTTCCGCAAGGATGGCCACGACATCCGAACCGACGTCCCGATCACGCTCTACGAGGCAGTGCTCGGCGCCAAGGTGCGCGTGCCGACCCTTGACGGCCCGGTCGAGCTCAACCTGCCGCCGGGAGTCGACACCGCAAAGGCGCTTCGGCTCAAGGGCAAGGGCCTCTATAATGACGGCGACCTCTATGTGAACCTGCGGGTGGTGATGCCGCCCGGTGGCGACCCGGATCTCGAGGCTCTGGCCCGATTCATGCGCGATCAGAAGCCCTATTCGGTCCGCGATTGAGCCGGGCGCTGATCATTGCCCTGGTGAGTGCCGCCGTCCTCATGGTCGGCGGCATCGTCTTGCTGGGGCTGCCCGGCGCAATCTTTGGTACGCTGGCCGATCCGGTGGTCACCGCCCTCCGCGGCCTCCCGGAACCGGTACTCACTGGCGACCGCGCGTGGCCGATGGCGATCCTGCTCACCCTTGCCGTACCGCCGGTCATCCCGCTGACCGTGTTCGCGCAGCGCCGGCTCTGGCCGGAGATGTCCTGGTGGGCGCAACTGCTGCTGATCGCGGCGACGATGTATCTGTCGGCAGTCGCCGTAATGTTAGCGTTCAGCTTCGGGCCATAGAAACCCACGACTAACCGCGCGGCGCCGCGGCCCGTCGCAGCCGGTCGTTGATGGCCTCACCGAGTCCTGTTTCCGGTATCGGAGCCACGGCGATCACCCCGGCCCCGGTGGCGTCGAGTTCGTGCAGCATCGAGAACAGGTTGCGCGCCGCCTCGCGCAGGTCACCGGCGGGAGACAGGTTGCGCATCGGCCCGTCGAACTCCGCGGCGGCGCCGAACGCCAGAAACGCATCACCCGGCCGCGGCTCAGCTGACAGGCGCATCCCTGCATTGGGCGCGTAGTGGCTGAGCATCATGCCCGGTGCAGCAATCCCGGCATCTTCGCCAACGATTTCCACCGGCAGGCCCATGGCGGCGGCGATCTCCTCGCGCGCCACCGCACCGGCGCGCAGCTGCACCAGCCGCTCGCCCTCGACCCGCACGATGGTGGATTCCACCCCTGCCTGACAGGGGCCGCCATCAAGCACCGGCACCTGCGCAGCGAACCCACGGCGCACCTGTTCGGCGGTCGTCGGCGACAGCCGCCCCGAGGGATTGGCGGATGGGGCAGCGACAGGTCGGCCGACTGCCGAGATGAGTTCGCGCGCGAGCGGGTGGTCCGGCACCCGCACCGCCACAGTATCGAGTCCGGCCGTCGCTACATCGGCCAGACCGTTGCCGCGCTTCGCCGGCAGCACCAGCGACAGCGAGCCCGGCCAGAACCGCTCTGCCAGTTCCCGCGCAAGGGGCGTGAAGCTGACCAGCGTCTCCGCCATGGCGAGGTCGGCGCAATGAATGATCAACGGATTGAAGCGCGGCCGTCCCTTGGTCTCGTAGATCGACAGCACCGCATCGGGGTTGGTGGCATCGGCGCCAAGTCCGTACACCGTCTCGGTGGGAAAGGCGCACAACTGCCCGCCCCGGATCAGCGCCGCCGCTTGTGCCAGGTTTGGCCGTTCAGGAACCGTGGGGGCGCCGTTCATCATGGTGGCGGCTGTTTGACAACCGCGCCCCGCCGCGTCAAGACGAAGGCCAGCAAACCAGCGCGGAAGCACCCATCTTGACCACGCTGCTCGTGTCCCAGCAGAACTTTGCCGATCACCGAACGCCTGACGGCCACCCCGAACGCGCCGACCGCATCCGGGCCGTCGAGGATGCGCTCTCGCGCCCACGCTTCGATCGCCTCGTGCGCCGTCCTGCTCCCTCGAGCGATCTGGCGCTGGCCGAACTCGTCCATGACGGCGGCTACCTGGCCCGGCTGCGCAACGCCCGGCCAGCCGAAGGCATGGGCCAGCTCGACGAAGACACATTCATTTCCGCAGATTCCCTTGACGTTGCGGGGACTGGTCTGGGGGGCGCGCTTGCCGCACTCGACGCCGTGCTCCTTGGGGAGGCCGACAACGCCTTCTGCGCGATCCGTCCACCGGGTCATCATGCCGAAATCGCCCGGCCTATGGGATTCTGCCTCGTCAACACCATTGCCATCGTGGCGCGCGAAGCACAGCGCAAATACGGCGCGGAACGCGTCGCCATCGTCGATTTCGACGTCCATCACGGCAACGGCACGGAGGACATCTTCAAGGCCGATCCGACGGTGTTCTACGCCTCGAGCCACCAGATGCCGCTTTATCCCGGCACCGGCAGTCCGCGCGAGCGGGGCGTCGGCAATATCTGCAACGTACCGCTGGCGCCAGGCTCCGGTACCGAGGCGATGCGCGAGGCCTATCTCGGCACGATCCTGCCGGCACTGACGGATTTCGGCCCGGACCTGCTGCTGATCTCTGCCGGATTCGACGCCCATCAGCGCGACCCATTGGCGCAGCTCCAGTGGGATGGCGCTGATTTCAGCTGGCTTACCGGGAAGCTGATGGATGTGGCCGACCGTGCCTGCGGCAACCGCATTGTTTCGCTCCTGGAAGGTGGCTATGACCTCAAGGGCCTGGCTCAGGGTGTCTCGCACCACGTGGCCATGCTGATGGATGGGGCGGTCGGCCGCCTCGACGATTAGGAGCAGTCATGGCGGAGACCGACGACATCAGCGCGCTCAGCTTCGAGGCGGCGCTGCAGCAGCTCGAAGAGATCGTGCAGAAGCTCGAGACCGGCCGGGCGCCGCTTGCCGAGTCGATCTCCATCTACGAGCGTGGCGAAGCCCTCAAGAAGCACTGCGAAACGCTGCTGCAGACGGCCGAGGCGCGGATCGAGAAGATCACGCTGTCTCGCGACGGGCGCGCTACCGGGCTCGAGCCGCTGGACCCCTGAGATCATGGCCACCAACAAGTCCCTGCGCACCTTCCGCATCGTCCTGTGGGGGCTGGTGGCGGTCGCCGCCATCGGCGCGACCGCACTCTATTTCCTGCGCCCGCCGCAGCGGCCATTGGGCGTCACGGGACAGGAGTTCGCCCTCGCCTCCACTCAAGGCGGCACCTTCACGCAGAACGACCTGCCCGGCACCCCAAGCCTGATCTTCTTCGGCTACACCTTCTGTCCGGACGTCTGCCCCACGACGCTTGCTGAAACCACCGCCTGGCGGGCGGCCCTGGACATAGCGCCGGAGGATCTCCGCATCATCTTCGTCACCGTCGATCCGGAGCGCGACACGCCGGAGATGGTGAAGGACTATGTGGAAGGGTTTGATCCTTCCATCATCGGCCTGGTCGGCTCGCCGGAGGAGACCGAAAACGCCAAGAAGGCCTTCGGGGTGTTCTCCGAGAAGGTGGGCGAGCCGGATGATCCGTACTACCTCGTCAATCACTCGGCCTCGACCTTCCTGATCGACGAGAACGGGCAGTTCGAGGGCACCATCGCCTACCAGGAGGCCCAGGAC
>JAEZFJ010000154.1 GCA_023437755.1 Pseudomonadota bacterium | reverse complement strand
CGGCGGCTGGTAGCCGCCATGGACATGCTCCCTGCACCACGCTAACTAGTCGCCACCCCTTTAGCCGGTTTCCCGCCCATGCCCGAACTGCTGCTCGAACTCTTCTCCGAGGAAATCCCTGCCCGCTTACAGCGCCGTGCGGCCGAGGACTTGAAGAAGGCCGTCACCAACGCCCTTGTCGATGCCGGCTTGCTTTACGAGGGTGCCCGTGCCTATGCGACGCCGCGCCGGCTGGCGCTGAGCGTGACCGGCGTGCCCGGCCGTTCACCGGACACCCACGAGGAAAAGAAGGGCCCCAAGGTCGGCGCGCCGCAGCAGGCGGTGGATGGCTTCCTGCGTTCGGCAGGGCTGTCCTCGATCGATCAGGCCAAGGTCGAAAGCGACCCCAAGAAGGGCGACTTCTATGTCGCCCATATTCACCGGCCGGGTGCCGACGCGTTGGACCTCCTGTCGGCAGTACTGCCCAAGGTGCTGGCGGAGTTCCCCTGGGCCAAGTCGATGCGCTGGGGCTCGGGCAGCTTCAACTGGGTGCGGCCGCTGCGCGCCATCACCGCCACGTTCGGCAACGACAATGACGAGCCGGTGGTGGTGCCGTTCGCGACCAATGAGATCGCCGCCGGGCAAACCACTTTTGGCCACCGGTTCCTTGCGCCCGACGCCATCCGGGTGAAGCGGTTCGACGACTACGTCACGGCGCTCGAGCGCGCCAAGGTGGTGCTCGACCTCGACCGCCGCAAGGACATGATCCGCGCCGACGCCGAGCACCTGGCCTTTGCGCAGGGGCTGAGCCTGATCGGAGACGAAGGGCTGCTGGAGGAAGTGGCGGGACTGGTCGAGTGGCCCGTGGTGATGATGGGTTCGTTCGACCCCGACTTCCTCAAGCTGCCCGAGGAAGTGATCATTGCCACCATCCGCGCCAACCAGAAGTGCTTCTGCCTGCGCGACTCTTCCGGCAAGCTGGCCCCCAACTTCATCATCACCGCCAACACCGAGGCGGCGGATGGTGGCGCGGCCATCATCGCCGGCAATGAGCGCGTGATCCGCGCCCGCCTGTCGGATGCGGTGTTCTTCTACCAGGGGGACCTGGCGACGCCGCTCGAGCACGGCGTACCCAAGCTCGAAGACACGGTGTTCCATGCCAAGCTCGGCACCCAGTTCCAGCGAGTGGAGCGGCTGGTGAAGCTGGCGGGCGAGATTGCTCCGCTGGTGGGCGCCGACGTCGAGCGCGCCAAGCGTGCCGCCATGCTGGCCAAGGCCGACCTTGTCACCGGCATGGTCGGTGAATTCCCCGAACTGCAGGGACTGATGGGCCGCTATTATGCCACTGCACAGGGCGAGCCCGCCGAAATCGCCAACGCTGTGGAACAGCACTACAAGCCGCTTGGCCCCACCGACCGCGTGCCGACCGAGCCGGTGGCGATTGCCGTGGCACTGGCCGACAAGCTGGACCTGCTCACCGGCTTCTGGAGCATCGACGAAAAGCCGACCGGCTCGCGCGACCCGTTCGCGCTACGGCGTGCGGCGCTGGGTGTGATCCGCATCATATCGGAGAACGGCTTGCGGTTTCCGCTCAAGGTCGATGCCGATCTGCTCGCCTTCTTCCACGATCGGCTGAAGGTGTCGCTGCGCGACGCTGGCGCTCGCCACGACCTGGTCGATGCCGTGCTGTCCTCGGACAGCAACGACATCCTGCAGATCACCCAGCGGGCCGAGGCGCTGTCGACTCTCCTGTCCTCTCCGGACGGGCAGAACCTGCTCGCCGGCTATCGCCGCGCCGCCAACATTCTCGCGGCCGAGGAGAAAAAGGACGGCACCAGCTATGGTGGCGAGGTGGACCAGTCGCTGCTTGGCCTCGCCGAAGAAAAGTCCCTGGCCTTCGCGGTGGATGCCGTGCATGCGGCCGTGGCGAGCCATGTCGCGGGCGACGACTACAAGGGCGCGATGACCGAACTCGCCACCCTCCGCGCGCCGGTTGATTCCTTCTTTGAGGCGGTGCTGGTCAACGACGCCGATCCGGCCGTGCGGGCGAACCGGCTGAAGCTCCTGGCCCGACTGCGCGACACCATGCATCTGGTCGCCGACTTCTCCAAGATTGCCGGCTAGCAGGGAACCTGCTCCCCGCCTGCGGCTTTCCGCGATGGACCTGATGGAAGGATGTCGCTGATGGCTGTGGGCCTCCTGGCTTTGCTCGATGACGTTGCGGGCCTGGTGAAGGTGGCGGCGGCCTCGCTCGATGACGTGGCAGGGCAGGCGGCCAAAGCCGGCGTCAAGGCTGCGGGGGCGGTGATCGACGACGCCGCGGTCACCCCCAATTACGTGCAGGGCTTTGCCGCCGACCGCGAACTGCCCATCCTTGCCAAGATCGCCTGGGGCTCGATCAAGAACAAGCTGCTGTTCCTCCTGCCGGCGGCGCTGCTGATGAGCCTGTTTGCGCCGTGGCTGATCACGCCGCTGCTGATGATCGGCGGCGCCTATCTCTGCTACGAGGGCGCCGAGAAGGTGTTCCATGCGCTGCTGCCGCACGAGGCAGAGGTGCACGAAGCCTCGCTCGAGCCGGTGGCGCTGGAGCCGACTTCTCTGGAAGACGCCAAGGTGGCCGGTGCCATCAAGACCGACTTCATCCTGTCGGCCGAGATCATGACCATCATCCTCGCCGCCATCGAGGTGGACAACTTCTGGTTCCGCACCGCTGTGCTGGCCGTTGCCGCGATCGGCATCACCGCCGGGGTCTATGGCGCAGTGGCGCTGATCGTGAAGGCGGATGATGCCGGCGTGTGGCTTGCCAAGAATGGGCGCACCGGTGGCGGGCGGGCTTTCGGACGCGGGCTGGTGAAGGCCATGCCGGGCTTCATGCGGGCCCTCGGGATTATCGGCACCGCGGCAATGACCTGGGTGGGCGGCAGCATCGTCGCGCACGGGCTCTACGAGTTCGGGCTCGACTGGCCCGAGCACGTGATCGAAGCGGCGGCACACTGGGCCGAGCACACCTTCACCCCCATCGCGGCGGTGGCGGGCTGGCTGGCGACGGCATCGGTGGATTTTGTCTTCGGGCTGGCGCTGGGGGCACTGCTGATCCCGGTGGCCGGCTATGTCATCGCGCCGGCCTGGCGCGCCATCAAGCGGGTGCTGCCGAAGCGGAAGACTACCTGAGCTGTGGAGCGGCGGCCGGCGCGGCTTGCGTCGGCGTTCCCATTATGTTCCCATGGGGCGATTCTGCGGAGGATCGCACCATCGACGCCCTGACTGAACTCTTCGCTGCGGCGGAAGCCGCTCCATTGTCCACCCTCGTGCTGACCGCCATCGCGTTGAGTGCGCTGGCGCTCGTCTTTGCCGTGATCGGCGCCTTCCGGCGCGGCGGCGGCAGCGACGCCACCCTGCGGCAGGCGCTGGATGTGCTGGTGGCGGGGCAGGAGCGGTTCGAACGCTCGGTCGCCGACGCCATGCAACGCAGCCGCCAGGAACAGGCGGAAGGCGCCCGGCACCTGCGCGAGGAGGTAAATGCCTCGATCCGGGTGCTGGCCGAGGGGCTGGCCCGGCAATCGGCGGAGCAGGCGCGCCAGCAGGGCGAAGCCAGCAAGGCGCTGGGCGAGACAGTGAAGACGTCGCTGGAGACCTTCGGCGAGCGGGCGCACCAGCAGTCGCGGCAACTGTTCGACATCCAGAAGCAGCAGCACGACAGCTTCGAGGCGCGGGTGCAGGCGCTGTCGGAGGCGCAGCGGCTTGGCAGCGAGGCCCTGCGCGGGGCGCTCGAGGCGCAGCTCAAGACCCTGCGCGACGAGAACACCGCCAAGCTCGAAGCCATGCGGATGACGGTGGACGAAAAGCTCCAGGGCACGCTGGAGCAACGGCTCGGCGAGAGCTTCAAGCTGGTCAGCGAACGGCTCGACGCGGTGCACAAGGGCCTGGGCGAGATGCAGACGCTGGCGACCGGCGTTGGCGACCTCAAGCGCGTGCTCACCAACGTCAAGGCGCGCGGCTCGTGGGGCGAGGTGCAGTTGGGCAATCTGCTCGAGCAGATGCTGACCAAGGACCAGTATGTGGTCAACGCCGCCATGGCCGAGGGCAGTTCGGAGCGGGTAGAGTTTGCCATAAAGCTGCCGGGCGACGAGCAGCCGGTGTTCCTGCCGATCGACGCGAAGTTCCCGGTGGAGGATTACGAGCGGCTGCAGGCTGCGGCCGACGCCGGGGACGTGGACCAGGTGGAAATCGCCGCCAAGGCGCTGGAGCGCCGGTTCAAGGAGTCGGCGGCGACCATTGCCTCGAAGTACATCGTGCCGCCGCGCACCACCGATTTCGCCATCATGTTCCTGCCCACCGAAGGGCTCTACGCCGAGGCGCTGCGCCGGCCGGGTCTGGTGGACGACCTCCAGCAAAAGCACCGCATTATCGTCGCCGGCCCGACGACGCTGACGGCGATCCTGTCCAGCCTGCAGATGGGCTTCAAGACGCTCGCCATCCAGCAGCGCTCCGGCGAAGTCTGGCAGGTGCTGGGGGCGGTCAAGGCCGAGTTCGGCAAGTTTGGCGACGTGTTGAGCAGCGTCAAGAAGAAGCTCAACGAGGCCTCCAACCACATCGAGAAGGCCGAAGTGCGCAGCCGCGCCATCAGCCGCAAGCTGCGGGACGTCGAGGAACTGCCCGGAACGGAACCGGTGGATCTGCTCGGCCAATTCGAGGAAGACCTTGGCGACGGCGGTGAGGACGGGGAGGGCAATGTGGTGAGCTCTGCCTTCCTGCACCGGGTGGGGTAGGCCGGAAGCTTCGTCAGGCGCTCTGCCGGTCCCTCTCTTGAGGGGAGTGGTGAGCAGGGCAGTAGTTCTGTTGCTCAGAGGCTCACACCGGCGGCATCAGCTCGGCGCGCTTCTTGGGCTTGAACGGGGCCATGCCTTCGCGGGCAAGTTCGTCGGCGCGTTCGTTGAGGTCGTGACCGGCGTGGCCCTTGACCCAGTGCCAGTCGACCTCGTGGCGCTGGGTGGCAGCGTCGAGGGCCTGCCACAGTTCGACATTCTTGACCGGCTTCTTGTCGGCGGTGCGCCAGCCGTTGCGCTTCCAGCCGTGAACCCATCCCTGGACGCCGTTCTTGACGTATTGGCTGTCGGTATGGAGCTCGACCTTGCACGGCCGGGTGAGGGCGTTCAGCGCCTCGATGGCGGCGGTGAGCTCCATGCGGTTGTTGGTGGTGAGGGCCTCCCCACCGTTGAGCTCCTTGATGTGGCGCCCGAACTGCAGGATGGCGCCCCAGCCACCCGGACCGGGATTGCCCGAGCATGCGCCATCGGTGTGGATGATGACCGCATCAGACATCGGCTGCCGGCCGCTGGTAGATGTGGAACTGGCACAGGAGGCCGCCGGGCTCGGTGTCGACCCGCGTCGGGACCATGCCTATCTTGCGGAGGACGGTGAGCGAGGGCGCGTTGCGGGTGTCGGCGAAGCCGATGAAATGAGGGGCTTCGGTTTCCCGGAAGATCCAGTCGCGGAGCGCCGCCGCCGCTTCGGTCGCATAGCCTTGCCCGTGGTGTTCCTCGAACAGGGCGTAGCCTATCTCCGGCTCACCGGTAGGGGGATAGATTCCGTACCCAGCGCGGCCAATGAAGGCGCCGTCGGACTTGCGGGTCAGGCGCAGCTTGCCGAGACGACGGGTCTCGAAAAGCTCGATCCAGCCGGCGAGCGCGGTTCGCGCCTTGTCGCGGCACCAGGGTCGGCCGTCGGCGCTGAGATAGCGGGCAACGTTCTCGGTGCCGTGCAGACGCACGAGATCGTCGAGCTGGTCCATGCGCCACCCGGACATGACCAGCCGCTCGGTTTCGAGCAAAGTCAGGTCGGTCATCGAGCGACGGCGGTTTCGAGCGTGCGCAGCTCGCGGGGGATGTTGAAGGCGATGTTCTCGCGCGCGGTGACGCGGGCCTCGACCTTGATGTCGTAGCGCTGGGCGAAGGCCTCGATCACCTCGTCGAC
>JAEZFJ010000132.1 GCA_023437755.1 Pseudomonadota bacterium | reverse complement strand
GACGAACCGGTCGCCGGCATGACCGACAGCGAGACCGAAGAAACCGCCAAGCTCCTCCGCGAGATCTCGAAGACCCGTTCCGTGGTCGTCGTCGAACACGACATGAGCTTCGTCCGCGAACTCGGCTCCCGCGTCGTCTGCCTCGCCGAAGGCTCTGTGCTGGCCGAGGGCACCCTTGAGCAGGTCAGCGCCAATCCCGTGGTGATCGAAAGGTATCTTGGACGATGAGCACCGCCCTCTCGATCAACGCCATCGACCTGCACTATGGCGCGGCTCAGGCCCTCCGCGAGGTCAGCATTACCTGCCGGGCCGGCCGCATCACCGCCGTGCTCGGCCGCAACGGGGTGGGCAAGTCTTCGACCCTGCGAGCCATCACCGGCGTCACTCACATCAGCGCTGGCGCCATCACCTTCGGGGATGAAGTGCTCCGCAAGGCGCCACCCTATAAGCGGGCGCGCCTGGGCATCGGCTATGTTCCGCAGGGCCGCGAGATCTTCCCGCTGCTGACCGTCAGGGAAAACCTTGACACCGGCTACGCTGGCCTGCCGCGCGGTGAGCGGAACATCCCGCCCTACATTTTCGAACTCTTCCCAGTGCTGAAGTCGATGCTCGGCCGCCGCGGGGGTGACCTGTCCGGGGGCCAGCAGCAGCAGTTGGCGATCGGTCGCGCCCTCGTGACCCGCCCAAAAGTTCTGGTGCTGGACGAGCCGACAGAAGGTATCCAGCCCTCGATCATCAAGGATATCGGCCGGGCGCTGCAGTTCCTGCGGGACGAGAAGGGCATGACCATCCTCCTGGTCGAGCAGTTCCTCGATTTCTGCCGGGAGATCGCCGACGACATCTACGTCATGGATCGCGGCGAAATCCGTCACGCTGGTCCTGCCAGCGACCTCGACATGCCGGAGGTGCGCCGTCATCTTATGGTCTAGACAAACAATTGCCCGGCACGATGGCCGGGCACCTGCTGCTCTATGGGAGAGCGTATATTAGTTGGTCGTGGCAAGGCCAGCGTCCACACAGTTCTCAAGCGTGATCTGGCCGAGATCCAGTGTGGGCTCGTCATTGCCAGTATCGGCATTCGCGTCCGTGTCAGTGTTCTGAGCGGTATCGCCGGTCGAGTCGGTTTCGGTCTCGGTCACATCGATCGAGCCAGCGGTCGGAGAGTCCGCAGTCATGCCCGAGGCGAGCTGCTCGCAGTAAGCCGTCACGCGCGGCAGATCGACGTCGGTCACGTTCTGGGCGCCGACCATGGTGTCAGCGTGGGCAACACCGGCAAAACCGAGGGAAGCAGCCAGAGCGGCAGCGGAAACAACAGATTTGAAACGCATTTTTCTTAACCCTTGCAATATCGTGGTCATTAGAGCGTTTGCTCGCGGGGTAAACGCATGACCGAGCCAGGAGTTGCTGGCCGGGAGCACCCAGACAGTCGCGTTTTGCTGCAACGTGCCCGCGGCCTTGGACGTCTTGCTACGCAGCAGCGAGATGAGACCACTCGCCTCCTGAAGCTTTACCAGGAAGGCTGCGCCAAGATCCGGCTGCCCAATACTCACGATGGCTCGCTGGAGGCCGTTCTGATCAACACCGCCGGGGGGCTGACGGGTGGCGATGTTCTCCACTGGTCGGTGGATATTGCAGCGGCAGGCCATGCAGTGCTCACCACTCAGGCCTGCGAACGCATCTACCGCTCCATCGGGGGAGAGGCGCAAGTCACCACCACCCTCGGCGTCGGAGCCGGTGCCCACCTCGACTGGCTACCGCAGGAAACCATCCTCTTCGCCGGCAGCCGTCTCGACCGTCGCATCGAAATTGATCTCGCAGCCGGCGCCTCATTGACTGCGGTTGAAGCCATCCTGCTCGGCCGCGACGCCATGGGGGAGACCGCCATGGACGCGGCGCTCGAGGACCGCTGGCGTATTCGCCGCGATGGCCGGCTGATCCACGCCGAGGCCACGCGGCTCGCCGGCTCGAGCAGCGAACGAAACAGTTCTTCCCTGCTCGCCGGCCACCGTGCGCTCGCCACCATCGTGCATATCGCGCCTGACGCCGATGCCGCTGCCCGCCGCTGCAGCTCTGTGCGCGCGCTGCTCCCCGGAGGACAGCCGATCGCCGCAAGTGCCATTGGCGAGCGGCTCGTCGTCCGCGCCCTGGCTCATTCCGGACTTGCCTTGCGCCGGATGATCGTTCCAATTCTGGATCACCTCAGCAGTGCGGACGCCCTGCCCCGCATGTGGCACCTATAGGATACCTGCCAATGAACCTGACCCCCCGGGAAAAAGACAAGCTGCTGATCTCCATGGCCGCGGTGGTCGCGCGCCGGCGGCTGGAGCGCGGTGTCAAGCTCAACCATCCCGAAGCGATCGCACTCATCACCGATTTCGTCGTCGAAGGCGCTCGTGACGGGCGTCCGGTCCCCGAACTGATGGAGGCCGGTGCTCATGTGGTCAGCCGCGAGCAGGTGATGGAAGGCGTCGCCGAAATGATCCACGACGTGCAGGTGGAGGCCACTTTTCCCGATGGCACCAAGCTCGTCACTGTCCACGAACCGATCCGCTGAGGTGCCGATATGATCCCAGGCGAAGTGCTCCCCGCTTCAGGTGACATCGAACTCAACGCCGGCGCCGAGGTGCTGACCTTGGAGGTGGCCAACGCCGGTGACCGCCCGGTTCAGGTCGGTTCACACTACCATTTCTTCGAGACGAATTCCGGCCTGCGCTTCGACCGCGAGCGCACCCGCGGCATGCGCCTCGACATCGCCGCTGGCACCGCTGTGCGGTTCGAGCCCGGGCAGACGCGCGAGGTGCGGCTGATCCCGATCGGTGGCGACCGAACGGTCTACGGTTTCCGGCAGCAGGTCATGGGCAAGCTCTAGCGGTTCCGGGTAGCGTCTCGGCTGCGATCATGCTCTAAGCGCGCCGTTCAAAGCGGAGTGCCTCATGTCCAAGGAAGCCGAGTTCAAGTCCCGTTTCTTTGCTGTCCTCAAGGACCTGCAGGAAACCGGGTCCAAGGACGGCCCTGCGATGTGGCTGTTGGGCAGTCTCGGCTCCGATCTGTCGGACAATCTCAAGCAGCCCACCTGGAGTGCGGCCAAGTCGGCCATCGACCGCCAGACCTATGATCTGCTGC
>JAEZFJ010000099.1 GCA_023437755.1 Pseudomonadota bacterium | reverse complement strand
GGTGAACTCGTAGTTGCCGGTGGGAACACGGGTGCCATCTTCGGCGATGAAGTCGCTCCCCTCGATGCGCCCATCGAGGAAGTTCATCGACGGCGAGCCGACGAAGCCGGCCACGTACAGATTGACGGGCTTGTTGTAGATGGTGTGCGGGTCCGACAGCTGCTGGATCACGCCACTCTTCATGATCGCGATGCGGTCAGCCAGGGTCAGTGCCTCGATCTGGTCGTGCGTCACGTAGATCATGGTGTTCTTCAGCCGCTGGTGCAGCCGCTTGATCTCGACGCGGAGATCGGAGCGGAGCTTGGCATCCAGGTTGGACAGCGGCTCGTCGAACAGGAACACGTCCACGTCGCGCACCAGGGCGCGGCCGATAGCGACGCGCTGGCGCTGGCCACCCGACAGATTGGCCGGCTTGCGCTGCAGCAGCGGCTGGATCTGCAGGATCTCGGCCGCGCGCTGGACGCGGCGGTTGATCTCGTCCTTGGGCATGCCGGCGACGCGCAGGCCAAAGGAGAGGTTCTTCTCGACACTCATCTGCGGATAGAGCGCGTAGGACTGGAACACCATGCCGATGCCACGGTCCTTGGGCTCGAGCCAGGTGACGTTCTTGCCATTGATGAAGATCTGGCCGTCGGAAACGTCGAGCAGGCCGGCAACGCAGTTCAGCAGGGTCGACTTGCCGCAACCCGAGGGCCCGAGCAGGACGATGAACTCGCCCTGCGCGATGTCGAGGTTGAGGTGCTCGAGCACCTTTACATTGCCGAAGTTGAGCGACAGGTCGCGGATGGAAACGCTTGATTGCATTCGATTATCCCTTCACCGCACCGGCAGCGACGCCGCGGACGAACCACTTGCCGGACACGAAGTAAACGATGAGCGGCACGAGACCGGTCAGTACGGTGGCGGCCATGTTCACGTTGTATTCGGGCGTGCCCTGGGCCGAGTTGACGATGTTGTTGAGCTGGACGGTCATCGGGTAGTTCTGCGTGCCTGCAAAGACCACGCCGAACAGGAAGTCGTTCCATATACCGGTGACCTGCAGGATCAGCGCCACCACGAAGATCGGCAGCGACATCGGCAGCATGATCTCGAAGAAGATGCGCCAGAACCCTGCCCCGTCGACACGGGCAGCCTTGAACAGTTCCTGCGGCAACGAGGCGAAGTAGTTGCGGAACAGGAGCGTCAGGATCGGCATGCCGAAGATGGTGTGGATCAGGATGACGGCCTGCAGCGTGCCGAAGATACCCAGTTCGCGGGTGATGATCACCAGCGGATAGAGCATCACCTGGTAGGGAATGAACGAGCCGAAGATCAGGATCGAGAAGAAGATCTCGGAACCCTTGAACCGCCAGTTGACTAGCGCGTAGCCGTTCACCGCCGCAATGAAGATCGACACGATGGTGGACGGGATGGTGATCTTCTCCGAGTTCCAGAAGCCGGGCGACAGGCCCTGGCAGGTCAGGCCGGTACAGGCACTGCCCCAGGCCTTGACCCAGGCATCGAAGCTGGGGGCAGTCGGCAGGGCGAAGATGTTGCCGAACCGGATCTCGGGCAACGTCTTCAGCGATGTCGACAGCATCACGTAGAGCGGGAACAGGTAATAGAGCGAGAAGAAGACCAGGATCGAATAGAGGATGATCTTCTTGGGGGTGAAGAACGGCTTGGGCCGGGGGCCGCGCGCCTCGACGATCTCGTCGGAGGTGGCGGGCGCCGGGCCGGTCATGGTTGCAGTCTGGCTCATGTGCGGCGCCCCTTTCCGCCAAATTCGAGATAGGCCCACGGAATCATGATGATCAGCACCGTGAGCAGCATCATGGACGCACCGGCCAGACCCTGACCGATATTGCCGCCCGAGAACATGTAGTTGAGCACGTATTTGGCCGGAACTTCCGACGAGATGCCGGGGCCGCCATTGGTGAGCGCCACCACCAGGTCATAGAGACGGACGATGCCGGAGCCGATGATCACAACGGCGGTGACGAGAACGCCGCGCATCATCGGGATGACGATCGAGACATAGGTGCGCCAGGTGGGAATGCCGTCGACGCGCGCGGCCTTCCAGATTTCCTCGTCGACGCTGCGCAGACCGGCCAGCATCAGCACCATGCAGAAGCCGGTGCCGTGCCAGAGGCCGGCGATCAGCAGCGCAAACAGCACCATGCGGGGGTTGGCGATCCAGTCGAAGCTGAAGTTTTCCCACCCGAGGTTGCGCATCGTACCCTGCAGGCCGAGCGTCGGGTTCATGATCCACTGCCACACCAGGCCCGTCACAATGAAGGACAGGGCGAAGGGATAGAGCATGATGGTACGGAAGGCGCTTTCGAAGCGGATCTTCTGGTCGATCAGCACCGCCAGGATGAAGCCGATGACCAGCGTGAAGACCAGCGACATGGAACCATAGGCGACCAGGTTCCAGACCGAGACGTTCCAGCGGGAGGTGGCGAACAGGCGCTCATACTGGTCGAAACCGACGAACTTGCCGGTCGGCAGGAGCTTGGAGTTCGTGAACGAGTAGTAGATCGTCCAGATGGTGCAGCCGACGAAGACGACCAGCACGGTCGCCATCATGGGCAGCGCAGCAATCTTGGCGGGCAGGTTGTGAAGCAGGATTCTTTTCAGCAGGCCGGGACGGTGGACCGTCTCGACGGCCGCGTCCAAGGGAACGGCAGTGTCCGCCATGAATGTATCTCCAAGAGAAGGTGGCCGACCTTGTGAAGCAAGGCCGACCACCATTTACTTATTGGGAGCGAACTCCCAACCAGCTAGCCGGAATGTTACTCGGCCGACTCGATGATCGAGGCGTAGCGCTCGATGTAGTCTTCGATGGTGATGCTGTCGTCCGAGATGAACTCGGTGCTCAGGTCCTGCAGCTGCTGCTGCGTGTCGCTCGACAGGGCGAAGTCACCCGACGGCAGCAGGCCGTTGTCCAGCAGACCAATGGCCTTCTGCATGCACGCATTCGCGCCCGACAGATCGATGTCGGTACGGATCGGCATGGAGCCCTTGACCATGTTGAACTTCAGCTGGGCGTCCGGCGAGATCAGGATGCGAGCAAGCTGCTCCTGAGCCTCGATCACTTCCGGATCCGTGCCTTCCGGCAGGACCGGGAAGTAGAAGGAGTCGCCGCCACCGGTCAGCTGGGTGCCGAGGCCGAGAGCCGGCAGACACTCATAGTCTTCACCGGGGACACCACCTGCGATCTGCAGGTCGCCGGCGAGCCAGTCGCCGTGGATGTTGCCGGCGGCTTCGCCAGCCAGCAGCTGGTTACCGACGTCACCGAAGGACGGAACCATCATGTCGGGCGAGATCACGCTGCGCAGAGCGTCGAGAGCCTCGGCAACCTTGCGGAATTCCGGGCCACGAACGGCTTCGGCATCCTTGTCGCGGTTGATGGAGAGGACCAGGTCCGGACCACCGATACCGTTCATCAGCACGCCCGGGACACCCGAGATCGGCCAGCCGGTCGCGAGACCGAACGGCAGGATGTCGGCTTCCTGAAGGGCAGGCCAGGAGGCAACATACTCGTCCCAATTGGTCGGAACCGGCTGGCCGATCTTTTCGTAGGCAGCGGTGGAGAGCCACAGCCAGTCCCACGAGTGGATGTTGATCGGCAGGCAGTAGAGGCCGCCTTCGTAACGGCAGGGCTCGAGCAGCGAAGCGTCCACGTAGAACTCTTCGATGTTCATGTCGCCGACGATCTCGGTCAGATCGCGCATCAGGCCGGCCTGGATGAGTTCCTCGGCATCGCGGCCGGTGTTCATCTGGGTGGCGCCCATCGGGTCACCGCCGATGATGCGGCTGATGATCACCGGGTTGGCGCCGGTGCCCGAACCGGACAGCGCGGAGTCGACCCAGGTGTGGCCGGTTTCTTCTTCGAAGACCTTGGCGAATTCGGCGATGGCCGCAGCTTCACCGGCCGAAGTCCACCAGTGCGTGACTTCGAGCTCGGCAGCATAAATGGCGGTGGAGCCGAGCAGAGCGGTTGCCAGACCGGCAACCACTGCAAACTTCTTCATGGAATAGTCCTCCCAACGATCACTTGGAGCGGAACGCCCCGCGGTGCCGCCAGCCGCAAGGCCGCCTTCTTTCGAGGCGTCCCGAGCTGGCTGCGTGTAATCGATTGCATTTCCGGATACCCGAAAGTTCTGCAATCGATTTCAATAGTTTCATACACAGCTTGCAGACCTGTCAAGCCGCATTTAGACAGTTTGGGTAACGCTGCGCGGAGGGGGCGCTGCCAGACATGAGCCTGGTCAAAAAAGCGCCTACCATTCAGGACGTTGCCAGATTTGCACAGGTCTCGACGGCGACCGTCAGCCGCGCCCTGTCCATGCCGGAGCGGGTCAGCGACGACACCCGTCAGCGCGTGTCGGTTGCCATCGAGGCAACCGGCTATACCCTCAACCAGTCGGCCCGCTCGCTGCGGCAGAAGACCGCCCGCACCATCCTGGTGGCGCTCCCCGATATCCGCAACACCTTCTTCGCCAACATTCTCGATGCCGTCGAGCGCGAGGCTTCGGCGCGCGGCTATGGCGTGCTCGTTGCCAACCGATTCTCCGGCGATGACCCTGGCCATCGCATCCGCGAGTACTTCATCTCCAACCGGGTGGATGGGCTGGTGCTGTTGGATGGCTCCGTCGACCTCGAGCAGTTGATGATTCTGCGCACGGCGCCCTCCCCCGTCCCGCTGGTGGTGGCCTGCGAGGAGATCCCCGACTCTCCCTTTCACACGGTCAAGACCGACAATGCCTATGCTGCCGAGCGCGCAACCCGGCACCTGATCGAACTCGGTCACCGCCGCATCGCCCACCTCCGCGGTCCCGCGGGCAACGTGCTTACCGGTGAGCGCCAGCAGGGATTCGCCGCAGCGCTTGGGCAGGCAGGCTTGCCGCTCCGCCCCGAGTGGCTGCTGGAAGGGGGATTCGCCATGGAAGACGGGAGGGCCGCCGCTGCCGCTTTCCTCGCCCTTCCCGAACGTCCGACCGCCGTATTCACGGCCAACGACGAAAGCGCCATCGGCTTCCTCACCGCGCTCAGGGGCGCCGGCGTCGAGTGTCCGCGCGATGTCTCGGTGGTCGGCTTTGACGACATCGCCCTGGCGCAACACTACGTCCCCCCGCTCACCACCATGCGTCAGCCCTGCGCCGCAGTGGGGCGGCTGGCAGCGCAGGCGCTGATCGACGTCATCGAAGGCGAGCCGCGTAGCCGCGTTCCCCGCCGGATGGTGCTGAGCTCGGACCTGATCATCCGCGGCAGCACCGCCCCGCTCCACTAAGGGCGTTCCCTCCGCGGCAAAATGCGCTAAACGTGCACCACCTCTCGCTCGGTCCCGTAGCTCAGCTGGATAGAGCAGCAGCCTTCTAAGCTGTTGGTCACAGGTTCGAATCCTGTCGGGATCGCCAGAGAGCCCCTTACACATGCCCTTTGACGCCGTGCAGCGGCGGCATCCGCAACCATCAGGTTGCGGGAGGCCGCAGCCGCGAACGCGAATCGCGACCTCAGAGCGGTAGGGGAATGTCCTCGGGCGCAGTGTCCGGCAGGTCCGGGCCGGGATCGTCGTCCGGGAGCCCGGGATCGTCCTCGTCCGGCAGGTCCGGATC
>JAEZFJ010000011.1 GCA_023437755.1 Pseudomonadota bacterium | reverse complement strand
AGGCCGGAGAGGGAGCCCAGCCGGTCGCGCAGCAGCATCAGGCAGCCGAGGGGGGTGCAGGATACCGGACCCGGCAGGCCGATCTGCACCTTGCCGACATTTGCGGGGGTGAAGCAGTCGACGTCCTTGGCGGGGTCGATGGTCTCGATGACTCTGTCGGGATCGATGTGCTTTGGCACCGGCATCTGCACCAGGATGCCATGCACTGCCGGATCGGCGTTGAGCTGGCGCACCAGCGCGAGCAGATCGGCCTCGGACGTATCCTCGGGCAGTTCGTGCTTGAAGGAGGCCATGCCCACTTCCACGGTCTGCTTGGATTTATTAGAGACATAGACCTGACTGGCCGGGTCGGAGCCGACGATGACCACCGCCAGACCAGGCGTGATGCCATGCTCTGCCTTGAGGCGAGCCACGTGGTCCGCAACGCGGTGCCGCAGGCCTTCAGCGAAAGCCTTGCCGTCGATCAGGGAAGCGGTCATGCGAGTCTCCGGAAGTGCGCTGGCCCAGCCATAGAAAACCCCGGCCGCCGCGTCCACTGCCTCGCGGCGCTTGACGCCCATGTGACGGCAGCCACAAGCTTGAGCGAAGGGAGACGTCAGATGGCGAGTACGCAGAAGGTGGATCCTCGGCCCGAGGCGGTGGCGGCGTTTCTGGACGGCCTCGAGCCCGAGCGCAGGGCGGATGCGCACGCTTTGGTGGCATTGCTGCAAGAAGCAACGGGAGAGCCGCCGGCCATGTGGGGCTCGGTGGTGGGCTTCGGGCAGTATCACTACCGCTACGCGAGCGGCACCGAAGGCGACTCGTTTCTCGCCGGGTTTGCGCCGCGGAAGGCCGAGTTCACCGTCTACATCATGGGAGCTGAGCTTGCCGGTGATGAGCCAGGACGACAGGCGCTGATGGCCAGGCTCGGCAAGTACCGCGCCGGCAAGGCCTGTATCTACTTCAAGCGCCTGGGGGACGTCGACAGCGAGGTCCTGCGTGCCCTTGCTGCCATGTCGGCGGAGGGACTGCGCAAGACCTATCCCGCGCAATAGAAAGGGCCGCAACGCACGGGGGGTGCATCACGGCCCTTGGAGGGAGCGCCACCCGCCACGCTGTTGAGGGCTTGGGGGACATGCGGCCGGCGGGCTCCACGTTCACCGGTGCATGGGTCGCTTGCCGTTCCAGTGAACTACGCAGCAAGATGGTCATCGAATACGGCGATAAAAGGTGCGCTCACCGCGATGTGATGCGGGACGCTGCCACGCGTTGAAGACGCAGTCGGAACCTGTCATTGGAGACTGGACGTAGCCGTGCCAGATGCGAGACCTGTGATGACCACGATATCCCCGCCCCGCCTCGAGACGCAGTCCTTCACCGACCCGGCCGCGGCCTGGGAACATCTGGCCCATATCTACCATCGCAATACCGGCTTCATCCGCGATCACCTGGATGAGCTCGCCAAGGGAAGGGTTCCGTCCGGCCGCGTACGCGCCTGCTACCCGCAGGTGGAGGTGCGCTCAACCAGCTACAGCCGGCACGAGAGCACCCTGCCCTACGGCTACCTGCACACGCCGGGTCTCTACCGCACCACCGTCACGGCGCCAGACCTGTTCAAGGGCTACTTCCAGGAGCAGTTTGCCGTCATCCTGAAGAACCATGGTGGCTCCATCGACATCGGCGAGTCGGACACGCCGATCCCGCTGCACTTTGCCGTGCAGCCGAACGAGCGCGTCGACGGCGACGCCCTCAACGCGCTCAACATTCCGCTGCGAGACATGTTCGATGCGCCGGACCTCGCCAACACCGACGACGAGATCGCCAATGGCACCTATGTGCCGCCCCGTGGCGGACCCTACCCCCTGTCCGCCTTCACTGCGCCGCGCGTTGACTACTCGCTGTTCCGGCTGGCGCACTACACCGGGACCGACGCCGACCACTTCCAGAACTTCGTGATCTTCACCAACTACGCCTTCTATGTCGACGAGTTCTGTCGCATCGCCAAGGAGTACATGCGCTCCGGGCACGGGGAATACACGAGCTTCGTCGAGCCTGGGAATGTGGTGACCGACAACATGCTGCGCGGCGGCGGCGTCGCCGGCACGACCCCGGTTCGCACGCCGCAGATGCCGGCCTACCACCTCAAGGCGGAGCGGGGCAAAGGCATCACCATGGTCAACATCGGCGTGGGCCCATCCAACGCCAAGACCATCACCGACCACATTGCCGTGCTGCGCCCGCATGCCTGGATCATGCTCGGGCACTGCGCTGGCCTCCGAAACTCGCAGGAACTCGGCGATTTCGTGCTGGCCCATGCCTATCTGCGTGAGGACCACGTGCTCGACGCCGACCTGCCGCTGACGGTACCGGTTCCCGCGCTGGCCGAAGTGCAGGTCGCGCTCGAGCAGGCGGTGGAGGAAGTGACCCAGACCGCCGGCGTCGAGACCAAGAAGATCATGCGCACCGGAACGGTAGCGACCTTCGACAACCGCAACTGGGAACTGCGCGACCAGACCGAGATCGTGCGCCAGCTCAGCCAGTCCCGGGCGGTGGCGCTAGACATGGAGTCGGCGACCATCGCCGCCAACGGCTTCCGTTTCCGCGTGCCCTACGGTACCCTGCTCTGCGTCTCCGACAAGCCGCTCCACGGCGAACTGAAACTGCCTGGCATGGCCTCGGACTTCTACCGTACCCAGGTCAACCGCCACCTGCAGATCGGGCTACGGGCCATGGAAATCCTGCGCGACCAGCCGGCCGAGAGGCTGCATTCACGCAAGCTCAGAAGCTTTGCCGAAACGGCTTTCCAGTAGCAGCTTGGAAGCTTCGTAGACAGATCGGCTCGTCGTTGTTTTCAGCAGTTACCCCGGCAGCTTGCTGCCGAAGTTACTTGTGCCTGCGATCGATCAGCGACCCTTGACCACCGAGTAGCCGGCGTACTTGGCGGACGAACCGAGCTGTTCCTCGATGCGAATGAGCTGGTTGTACTTGGCCAGACGGTCGGACCGGGAGAGCGAACCGGTCTTGATCTGCCCACAGTTCAGCGCCACCGCGAGGTCGGCGATGGTCGAGTCCTCGGTCTCACCGGAACGGTGCGACATAACAGAGGTGTAGCCGGCCCGGTGGGCAGTATCGACGGCGTCCAGGGTTTCGGACAGCGAGCCGATCTGGTTGACCTTGACCAGGATGGAGTTGGCAACGCCCATCTTGATGCCCGACCGCAGGCGCTCGGCATTGGTGACGAACAGGTCGTCGCCGACCAGCTGCACCTTCTTGCCGATGGCTTCGGTCAGGGCCTTCCAGCCGTCCCAATCGTCTTCGGCCATGCCGTCTTCGATGCTGATTATGGGGAAGCGCGACGCGAGGTCTTCGAGGAAGCGGACATTCTCGTCAGAACCGAGCGACTTGCCTTCGCCCGCCATCTCGTACTTGCCGCCCTTGTAGTATTCGGTCGAGGCGCAATCGAGCCCGATGAACACGTCTTCGCCCGGCTTGTAGCCGGCCTTCTCGATCGAGCGCATGATGAAGCCGAGGGCGTCGTCGGCCGATTTGAGGTTCGGCGCAAAGCCGCCCTCGTCACCCACATTGGTGTTGTGGCCGTCGGCGGACAGACCCTTCTTGAGGGTGTGGAAGATCTCCGAACCAATACGGACGGCGTCGGCCAGGCTTTCCGCTCCGGCGGGCAGGATCATGAATTCCTGCATGTCGATGGGGTTGTCGGCATGTTCGCCGCCATTGATGATGTTCATCATCGGCACCGGCAGCACATGGGCGTTCGGGCCCCCGATATAGCGGTAGAACGGCAATTCGCTCGATTCAGCGGCCGCCTTGGCTACCGCCAGCGACACACCCAGAATGGCGTTGGCACCGAGCTTGCTCTTGTTGGCAGTGCCGTCGAGTTCGATCATCGCCTGGTCGACAGCAAGCTGGTCCAGCGCGTCGAGCCCCTGGATTTCCTCGAAGATGACGGTGTTGACGTTCTCGACGGCCTGGGTAACGCCCTTGCCGTTGTAGAGCCTGCCGCCGTCGCGCAGTTCTACGGCCTCGTGGGCACCGGTCGAGGCGCCCGAGGGAACGGCCGCACGACCGAAGCTGCCGTCATCCAGCACCACATCGACTTCGACGGTCGGGTTGCCGCGGCTGTCATAGATCTGGCGGCCCTGGACATGGATGATGGAGGACATCGGCTAAGCCCTTTTTCTGGCAAAGGTTCGGTGGGTTCGGCTTCTCCTAGACGCACCCCATGACAAGGGAAAGAGGGTGGCGGAAATTTTCGTCGTCAGGCGGCCGCTCTTGCCAGCCAACCGGCGCCCTGCTCTACCGGTATCGTTTCAGTGGAGGATACATCATGCCGCTCGTCAAACAGGTTGCCCACACCTGCATCTTCGCCCGCGACCTCGATGCCGTGGAGGCCTTCTATCGCGACATCACCGGGGTGGCGCCGAAGTTCGACTTCATGCGCGGCGAGGATCGGATCGGCTTCTATCTCGACTTCGGCAACCGCACCTTCGTGGAGGTCTTCGGGAAAGGCGAGTCGCGCTTCGACGAGACCAACCAGATCAACCATCTCTGCTTCGAGACCGACGACATCGATGCGTTCATGGCCAACGCCCGCAGCAAGGGCGTGACGGTCACCGACAAGAAGATCGGCGTGGACCACACTTGGCAATGCTGGCTGGCGGACCCGAGCGGGGTGAAGCTCGAGATCTTCCAGTATACCGACAGGAGCATGCAGTTCGGCCCTGACGGTGTGCAGTGCCAGGTGGACTGGTAACGAAACGCAACTTATTCGTCGCGCTTGTGTCCCGCGATCTGCCGCTCCGCGCGCGCCTTCTCGGCCGCGTCGAGCTGCTTTTCGGCCTTGGTGCGTCCGTGAAGACGACGGTTCTGCTCGGCCGTCACCGCCTTGTCGGCGCGGGCCTTCTGCTTGCGGACGGTGCGAAGATTGATGATGTCAGCCATGGGTGAAGGATAGCACGTCCCATGGCGCTGCGCACTTGCGGCTGGCCGAACCCAGCTGTCTGCTGACGCGTTAGGTATAGCAATCAGGCACTACATTCACCTTTGTTGAACGCAGCTTGCCAATACTATCTCGGCGGCCGCTGGCCGCCAGCGATCTTAACCAAGCAAGCCTTCTTCGCGATCTTTGTTTGATGCGCCTCAGTATTTTGGTGCTAGTACCAGCCCAGACCGAACTGGATAAGCAAGCATGGCAAGTCTGATCGTTCCCGTAATCCTTGCCGGTGGCCAAGGGACACGGCTGTGGCCCATGTCCCGAGCTACCCGGCCCAAGCAGTTCCTGCCGCTGACGGGTCCAACAAGCCTGTTTCAACAGACGCTGCAGCGGGTGGGCAACGCGGACACCTATGCTCCGGCGGTCATCGTCACCAACGCCGAGTACCGCTTCATAGTGTCAGAGCAGGCGGCTGAACTCGGGGTCCCGCTCGCCGGCGTGCTGCTGGAGCCTGTGGCTCGCAACACCGCGGTAGCCATCGCTGCCGCGGCTGCATGGGTGACCAAGCATTTCGCACCGGAAGCGGTCATGCTGGTCCTGCCGTCCGATCACGAGATCCTGGTGGACGAGGGATATCGGACCGCGATCGAACAAGCACGCGCTGCCGCCGCCGCTGGCAAGCTCGTGACCTTCGGGATCGCCCCGACCCATGCCGAAACCGGCTACGGCTACATCCGTGCATCCACATCCGTCGGCGGGGGCGCCGTGCCGGTCGAACAGTTTCTCGAGAAGCCGGACCGCGAGAATGCCGAGCGGATGCTGGCTGATGGCGGTTATTTCTGGAATTCGGGGATGTTCATGCTTGCTGCCGCCACCCTGCTCCACGAATGCGACGAATTGGCGCCGGACACGGCCGCCGCGGCGCGCAAGTCCGTGCAGGCGGCGAAGGAGGATCTCGACTTCATCCGCCTGGACGAGGCAGCCTTCTCCGAAGCACCAAACATCTCCATCGACTATGTGATCTTCGAAAAGACCAAGCGCGCTGCCGTGGTTGCGGTCGACTTTCCCTGGTCCGATCTCGGCAGCTGGGACGCGGTGTGGAAAGTCACGGGCAAGGACACCGGTGACAATGTCTCTCGAGGTCCGATAACCCTTCGCAATGTTCGGCGCTCGCTGGCGATCAGCGACAGCGTCCATGTCGTTGTGGATGGCCTGGAGGATGTGGCAGTCATTGCCAGCACCGACGCGGTCTATGTCGGTCGCCTGTCAGAAGCGCAGCGCGTCGGCGCTCTGGTGAAGGCGCTCCGCTCCGGCAAGGACACGGCGGCACTGACCGAAACGCACCGCACGTCCTATCGTCCCTGGGGTGGATACACCTCGGTGCTCAACGGTGACCGCTTCCAGGTCAAGAGGCTCTTCGTCAAGCCGGGCAAGAAGCTCAGTCTGCAAAAGCACCATCACCGGGCCGAGCACTGGGTGGTGGTCCGAGGCACCGCGGAAGTTACCGTGGACGGAGAGGTCAAGATCGTCGCCGAGAACCAGTCCATCTACCTGCCGCTCGGCTGTACCCATCGTCTCGCCAATCCCGGCAAGATCGAGTTGGAGCTCATCGAGGTGCAGACAGGTTCCTACCTCGGCGAGGACGACATCATCCGCCTCGAGGACGAGTTCGGCCGCACCTAGATCGCGCCCGAAACGCCACGAAGCTCAGCGGCTGTCGTGCATCACCGTGCCACCCACCAGCGTAAGCGGTCCGGCCCCGCGCTTGGGAGCCAGGCTGCTCTGCCGCTGCCCGTCGGCTTGCAGCACCCCGTCGAAATACTCGATCGTCCGAACAAGACCCTCGCGCAGTTGCACGGTGGGCTGCCAGCCCAACAGCTCACGGGCACGGGTGATGTCGGGACGGCGCTGCTTGGGGTCATCAACAGGAATGTCACGATAGACCACCCGCGAGCGCGAGCCTGTCAGTTCGATAACGAGGTCGGCAAGCTGGCGGATGGTGAACTCGCCGGGGTTGCCGGTGTTGATCGGACCGGTGATGCCGGCATCGGTGCCCATCATCCGCACCATGGCGTCGACCAGGTCATCAACGTAGCAGAATGAGCGGGTCTGGCTGCCGTCTCCATAGACGGTGATGTCTTCGCCCTTCAGCGCCTGCACGATGAAGTTCGACACCACGCGTCCGTCCGAGGGGTGCATGTGCGGCCCGTAGGTGTTGAAGATGCGCACAACCTTGATGTTGACGTTGTGCTGGCGGTGATAGTCGAAGAACAGCGTCTCCGCACATCGCTTGCCCTCGTCATAACAGGAGCGAGGACCGATGGTGTTGACGTTGCCCCAGTAACCTTCCGGTTGCGGGTGCACATGGGGGTCACCATAAACTTCCGAGGTGGACGCCTGCAGGATCGGGATGCGCAGGCGCTTGGCAAGGCCCAGCATGTTGATGGCACCCATGACGTTGGTCTTGGTCGTCTGCACCGGATCGAACTGGTAGTGCACCGGCGAGGCTGGACAGGCGAGATTGTAGATCTCGTCCACTTCCCCATAGAGCGGAAAGGTTATGTCGTGCCGCAGCAGCTCGAAATTGTCGTGGCCCAGCAGCGGCAGGATGTTCGCGCGGGTGCCGGTAAAGAAGTTGTCGACACAAAGGACCTCGTTGCCCTGCTCCAAAAGCAGTTGGCACAAATGCGAGCCGATGAAGCCTGCACCCCCGGTTACCATTACGCGCTTCGTCATGCCTGGCCCTCGCTCATTTTCGGCGGCAGCGGACCGGCATTCCACAAACTGAGCCAGAGCAACCGCTTACCCTCGCCGCTTCAACGCGGGTTATGAACCGCCGCTGCCATGGAGCTGCTGAGTTAACATGGATTAAGCTGTTGCCCTCCCTGCACCCCCCTCTGGCTCCGCCTCCCACGGCATGATACGCAGCCCGCACCAGCATGGAGGGCAGCTTGGTCGACCCGAAGAATCTCAGCTTCGTCACCAATGGCACGCCGGAGGCGGACGCGGTCGCCCGGGGGTTGCGCCAGCGCTATGGCGAGCACCCGCTAGAATCCGCCGACGTGGTGGTGGCTCTCGGTGGCGATGGGCTGATGCTCCAGACCCTGCACCAGGTCATGGGCACCGGAACGCCGGTATATGGTCTGAACTTCGGCACCGTCGGCTTCATGATGAACCCGTTCTCGGAGAACAACCTGCTCGAGCGGCTGCAGACGGTGCAGCAAACCCATATCTTTCCGCTGTCTATGGAGGCAACCGACGCGTCCGGCCGGCAGCACCAGGCCCTCGCCCTCAACGAGGTGTCCCTGTTCCGCTCGACCTACCAGGCTGCCAAGATCCAGATCATGGTGGACGGTGCGGTGC
>JAEZFJ010000004.1 GCA_023437755.1 Pseudomonadota bacterium | reverse complement strand
AGCTTCCACAGCTTGGCCATGTTGAAGCTCTCGTAGACCTGACCCTGGTTGGCCGCGCCGTCACCGAAATAGGTCAGGGAAACCGAATTCTCGCCGCGATACTTGGATGCAAAGGCAAGGCCGGTTCCGAGCGACACCTGGGCGCCGACGATGCCGTTGCCGCCATAGAAGCGGTGCTCGTTCGAAAACATGTGCATCGAGCCGCCCTTGCCCTTGCTGAGGCCGCCCTGGCGGCCGGTCAGCTCGGCCATGACGCCCTTGGGGTCCAGGCCCATGACCAGCATGTGGCCATGATCGCGGTAGCCGGTGATCTGGGCATCCTTGCCCTTCTCGGAAGCCATGGTGACGCCGGTCACCACCGCTTCCTGGCCGATATAGAGGTGACAGAAGCCGCCGATGAGGCCCATGCCATACATCTGGCCGGCCTTCTCCTCGAAACGGCGGATCAGGAGCATCTCCTCGTAGGCCGCTCTCTCCTGCTCGGTGGTGAACTGCGGCACGTTGGGTTGCGTGTTGGCCTTGGTGGCAACTGCTTTGCGCGCCATATCGATGCTCCGACTGGATGGATTTTGCCGCTTGGCCCGATCAGGCCACATTCGGACATCATAGTCTAGGCAAAGCAGGCAAGGCAATGCTTCACGACGCCAACGACGCTCGGCTAGAGCGTTGAATCCGCTTGGATAATCGCCATTAACTCGTCCGTGGCTAATTCCTTGAATTTACCGGAAATCGGTTCACCGGTCTGCGGGTCAACCATGATCAGGATATCGTCCACCTGGGCCATGTTCAGCATGGCGCGGGCGCGTTCGGTGACGATGTCGGGGTCGAGCCGGCGGGGGTCCATCAGCGTGGCACGGTGACGGTAGTCATCGATCTCGGCCTGCAGCGCGGCGGAGCGGGCCTTGAGTTGATCGACATCGAGCAGGATCTGTTCGCGGCTTTCAATGCCGAACTGCCCGTTCAGGGCGGAGTAGCCGAGATAGCCCTGAAACCCCAGCAGGACCAAAGTGAGCCCCAGCGGGCGCCAGAAGGGTTTGCGTTTGAGGCGGGTGGGCATGGACTGGTCCGGGCTAACAGCAGGATCATGCCCTGACAGGCTTAACAGCGGGTTTCAGTTGCCCGCCTCTACCCGCACTTCGGAGTGCTTGTGCCCGGCGGCGTTGGCGAACTGGTTGAGGCGGTTGCGCAGGTGGTCGCCGTTCAGAAACACGAGATCGGCGGGCAGGTGGAGCGCCAGCGTGTTGCCATCCAGGGTGAAGCCCACGCGCGGCAGGATGCCAGGCATGGCGGCAGTCATCGGATAGGCGACGCGGAACAGGGCACCGAGCTGGCGAGCCTTGTCGATCAGCGCGGGGTCGGCGAGCGGGGCCACGGGGGAAGCGGCCTTGCTCTTGAGGCCGTCATAGCGCACGGCAATGACATGGGCGAGGAAGGCGCGGCCGGGATGATCCACCCCGCTGAGGGCGCCATAGGCCACAGCGTCGACGCTTTGCGGGCCGCGGTAATCGGGGTGCGAGCGCCAGCCGATATCAGCAAGGAGGCAGGCGACGGTCCGCAGGCGCTTCTCCTCGGCTGATTCTTCCGCGCCGACGGCGGCGAGATACTGGCTGGTGAACTCGATCAGGTCGCCGGCATGGGCGGGCGAGCGGGAGCGGAGCACCGACAGTTCCTCAGCGCCCTGGATCAGCGGATCGACGAACTGTTCGCGGTGGTCGAGCTTGCTGAACAGATAGCCTTCACGCACGCCGAGGGCGGAGAATACGACCTTGCCGAAGCGCCCGGCCTTGAGCACTTCGCTCAGTACCGCGGCGCCAAAGGGCACGAGCTCGCGGCGGGAGGAGCTGGTGAACTGAGATCCCGGGTAGGATTTGAGCGAGCCCGCCCCGACGATCTCCAGGCACAGCTCGCTCATGTCGTCCGCGGGGACGTCGTAGTGCTGCACCATGTGCAGCGGGTATTTGCGGACTTCCTGGTGGATCTTGGCGAGGGCGCGCCAGGTGCCGCCGATGGCCGCAAAGCTGGCGCCCTTGCCTGCCCCGGCCAGCGCAGACCTCTCGAGCCGGTCGCGAATGATGCCGGCGGCCTTGGCGGGCGAGCCGCCGGAATCGTCCTGCAGGCGGATGACGCCAAGTTCGAAGGACTGCCCATCCGTGTCGGCGCCGCCGATTATGGTGGAGAGTTCGAGGCTGCCGCCGCCGAGGTCGCCGACAACGCCGGTAAAATTGGGAATACCGGCAACGACCCCGAGGGCGGCGTAGTGGGCTTCCTCTTCGCCGGACAGCACATGCACCCGGCTGTCGATCACCGCCTCGACGGCGTCGACGAATTCCTGCCGGTTGGCGGCCTCGCGCACGGCGGAGGTGGCGAGCACACAGACGCGGCCGACGCGCATCATGCGGGTGACCAGGGCGAAGCGTTTGATGGCGTTGAGGGCCTGGGCCATGTTGGCCTCGGCGAGCCGACCGGTCTGGCCAACGCCTCGGCCGAGGGCGCAGGCAGACTTCTCGTTGTAGAGTGGCGTCAGCGCCCCCGCGTGGCGCTCATAGACGACAAGACGAACGGAATTCGAGCCGATATCCAACACGGCGACGGGCTTGGCGCCCTTGATGCGGCCCTGCGCGGTCGGGTCGGCGTCGACGCCCCAGAACTGGTTCAACCCTGGCCCTCATCGGCTTCCGCACTGCCGGCGCTGCCGCGACCGGACAGCGACGGATTGGTCATGAAATAGTCGTGGGCGTTGAACGGTTCCTCGCCCTCGGCGACCCGGATCCGATGGGAGCTTCCGTCGGGCAACACCTCCCAACTCTGCTGGTTGTCCTTGAGGTAGGCGACCAGGATGCGGTCCATGATCTGCTTGTGCACGGTCTTGTTGAGGATCGGCACCATGACTTCCACGCGGCCG
>JAEZFJ010000440.1 GCA_023437755.1 Pseudomonadota bacterium | reverse complement strand
CCGCCGGGCCGAATGGCGGCGTCTTCTATGTCTTCGAGGTCATCACCGACCAGCTGCATCTCAAGAGCCTCAACAAGGCCCTCGCCGATGTGCAGCGCTCCACCCTCAACGCCCTCTCCGAAGGCGTGGCGGTGTTCGGCACCAACGGCAGGCTGACGCTCTACAATCCGCGCTTCTCCATGCTCTGGAAGGTGCCGACAAACCTCCTCGACACCAACCCGCATATCGACCAGATCGCCGAAGCCGCTGCCCGCGCCATTCCCGAGGACGGCGCCTCGATCTGGCGCGAGATCAAGCGCTCGATCGTCGACCTCAATCCCACCCGCTCCGACCAGACCGGGCGTATCAACCGCTCCGACGGGCGCCTGCTCGACTATGCCATCACCCGCCTGCCCGACGGGCAGACGATGATGACCTTTCTCGATGTCACCGAGAGCGCCAGCTATTCCAAGGTGCTCAAGGAGCGCAACGACGCGCTGGTCGCCGCCGACCGGCTCAAGGACGCGTTTGTCGAAAACGTCTCCTATGAACTGCGCTCGCCGCTGACCAACATCATCGGCTTCGCCGATCTGCTCGCCGGCACCGAAGGCGGCACGCTGAACGCCCGCCAGCGCGAATACATCGACTATATCCGCGCGTCCTCCGTTACCCTGGGCGTGCTGATCGACAACATCCTCGACCTTGCTTCGGTGGATGCCGGCATCGCCGAGCTGCGCCCGGAAACGCTGGATGTCGCCAGCCTCGTCGACAAGGCCAAGGCCGGTCTTTCCGCCACCTTCCCGGAAGTGTCGGGCGAGGCGCCGATCAACCTGGTGGTCGACATCGAGCCGGACCTGCCGGCCTTCGTCGCCGATGGCACGCGCATCGTGCAGGTGCTCTACAATCTTCTTTCCAACGCCGCCCGCTTCTCCCCGCCCGGGGGCGAGATCCGGCTCACCGTCTCCAACCGCGGCGACCGCATGCTGTTCGTGATCGAGGATGAAGGCCCGGGTCTCACCGACGAGATGAAGTCGGCCATCCTGACCCGCCTCGACACCCCCAATGCCGGCGGGCGCCAGCGCGGCGCGGGCCTGGGCCTTTCCATCGTGCGCACCTTCGTCAATCTCCATGGTGGCACGATCTCGGCGGAAAAGCGTGAGCCCCGCGGCTCGCGCATCATCGTCAACCTGCCGCGCGACAGCGCCATGGCCGGCATCGCCGAATGAGCGAGCAGCGGTTCCTGCCGGCGCCGGAGGATACCGACCGGCTCGGCGCGGAACTCGCCGCCACGCTGGCGGCAGGCGACATCGTTGCCCTCAATGGTGATCTCGGCGCCGGCAAGTCGGCCCTCGCCCGCGCCATCATCCGCACCCTCGCTGCCGATCCCGACCTCGACGTGCCCTCGCCGAGCTTCGCGCTGGTGCAGCCCTACGACACCCCGCGCGGCCCGGTGCTGCACGCCGACCTCTACCGTCTCGCCGACGCGAGTGAAGCGGACGAACTCGGCCTGCTCGACACGCCCGATGCCATCATTCTGGTCGAATGGCCCAGCCGCGCCCCCGCGATTGCAGCGGCAGCGACGGTGACGATCACCCTCGAGCTTCCCCTCGATGGCGTGGGGCGGCTGGTGCAAATCGATCGGTAGCGTCCGGAAGCAGCCGGCCCGCGCGTTCGTGTCGGCTGGTGCCTTCAGACAGTCCGCGCTTTCCAGCAGAGATCGACCGCAACCAGTGTGGCAGCGGCCAGCGCGGCCTTGATGAACACTTCGAGCTCCTGTCCCGCGAGCCAGGCCGGTCCGCCGTGATTGACGGCGTAGAGGCAGGCGAACGCCGCGGCCAGGATGGCAACGCCCCCGGTAATCAGGGACCAAAAAATGTCGTGGCGGTTGAGGTGGGGCAAGGGAGGCTCCTGTGAACAAGGCCATCCTGACAGCTCCGGTTCACCGCCCCCTTTCGCGGATCAACGCATTTTTATCGAACTCTGCAACTGACCTTTCTTCGATTTTCGGGCAGCGTTGCCTCCGATTCCTGAACGAGGCGAACCATGAAATACGCTCTTCGCATCTTCGGTCTTCTGGCCGTGGTGTTTGCCCTCTACGTCATTGTGGGTGAACAGCTGGTGGGCTCGAGCGGCGATGCCTATGTCAACACCCGCCTCGCCGAAGTCCGCAGCCCTGCGGACGGAGTGCCGCAGCTTTCCCTGGGGCCCCTGGGCAGCCGCATCGCAGCCAACGACGCCATCGGCAACATCGCACCGCTGCGCAATGATGCACTTGCCCTGTTCGGAGCGGAGCAGCAGCGGGCCATCTATGCGGCTGACCTGGAATCCGGTGGCGGCCAGCCCGGCGCCGAGTCGGCGGCAGTGCTCCAGGGGCGTATTGCGGCCCTCGATCGCCTCATCGAGGAGCGGCAGGCGCAGATTCTTGCCGAGCAGGCAACGGCGCTGCGCAGCACCGCCAATGGCATCATCTGGAGCATCCAGGCCCATTCAGGCCAGACCGTTGCCGCCGGGGACACCATCGCTACAGTCGCCGACTGCGATGCCGCCTTCATCCACGCCAGCGTCGACCAGCGGCTGTATAACCGCCTTGCGGTGGGCGACACGGCCCAGTTTCGCTTTCACGACGGAGCGGTGCTGGACACCACCGTGGCGCTGCTGGCCGGAACGGGGCCGCGCAGCCTGATCGAGACCCTCGCGATCAATCCCACCGAGCGGCTGCTGGACGGCTATTCGGTGCTGCTGACATCGCCGGCACTGACCGGTGAGGGCGCCTGCCCTCTCGGCCGGACCGGCCGGGTGGTGTTCAGCGCCGGACCGCTCTCCGGGGCAGGCGAGTGGCTGTCGGGGCTTGGCCTCTGATGATCCTGTTCCCGGAGTGGCTGGTGGCCTGGGTGCCGAGCCTGCTGGTGGCAGGCATCGGCTTGGGCATCGCTCCGCTGCTGTCGCGCCGGAACGGCGGGATGCGCCTCGCGATCATGCTGGTCGCAGCGTTCTTTTCCGTGCGCTACATGGTGTGGCGGCTGACCGAAACGGTCGCGCCGCTCGGGTTCACCCTGGATGCTCTGGCCAGTTGGTCGTTCGCGCTGATCGAAGCGGCGACCATCATCTCGAGTCTCTCCGCCTTCCTGATCCTGTCCCGCCACCGCTCGCGTTCCGGCGACGCGGACCGCAACCAGCCCTGGGTGGAGCAGACCGGTCCCCGCGTGGCGGTGCTGGTCGCCACCTACAACGAGGAGTGGTCGGTGCTGGAGCGGACGCTGGCCGGCGCCCTGGCCAGCGACTATCGCAACAGGACCATCCACGTGCTCGACGACGGCCGCCGCGACTGGCTGCGCGAACGATGCGCCCAGCTCGGCGTGGAGCATGTGACCCGCCCCGACAACGACCACGGCAAGGCGGGCAACATAAACCACTTC
>JAEZFJ010000399.1 GCA_023437755.1 Pseudomonadota bacterium | reverse complement strand
GATCATCTCTGCCTACGAGGATCGTATCGCCGCGCTCAGGGTCGAGATCGACCGCCTGCATTCGCGCACCTACGCCCAGGCCGGCGCCATGAACCTGCAGTTGCAGGACCTGGCGCAGCAGCAGGAGGTCCTGCTCGAACAGCACCAGTTGGTGAAGGTCCTTGTCGACAAGGCCGACGCACTCGGCATCGCCCCGGCGGTAACCCCCACAACAGCCGCCATTACCGTGCCGACCACGGCCTCCGGCAATCCCGACCTTGCCGCTACGGCGGCCTCGATCGACCAGATGATGACCGAGACCCGCTCGGCCATGGCGTCCATCGCCTCCACCGCCAGTGAGCGCACCGACGGGATTGTGTCCACGCTGACTCGGCTGGGCATTCCGGTCACCCTGCCGCCTCTTGATGAAGGCATCGGCGGGCCACTTCTGGCGCCGGTGGAGGATGCGGCACTCAGCCCGGCGGTGGAGGATGCCAACGCAGTCCTGGCCGCCCTGATCCGCTACCAGGCCGCGCGGCAGAGCATCGACGCAGCGCCGGTGCACATGCCGATCAGCGATGGCTACCGGCAATCATCCGGCTTCGGCAATCGCAAGGACCCGTTCACCGGTTCACGCGCCTTCCATGCCGGTCTCGATTTTGCGGCGCCCAGCGGCACCAGCGTCTTCAGCGCCGCCGCTGGCCTCGTCACCTTCGTTGGGCAGAAGTCCGGCTACGGCAAGACGGTGGAGGTGACCCACAGCAGTGGTTTGGTCACCCGCTACGGCCATCTCTCTGCTTATCTGGTGGAGAAAGGCCAGCGCGTGAACACCGGCACGCCGATTGCCCGGGTCGGCTCCACCGGCCGCTCCACCGGACCGCACCTGCACTTCGAGGTGCGCCGCAACGATGCCGCCCTGAACCCCAAGGAATTCCTCGAGGCCGGGCGGCAATTGCTGGCGCTGATGTAGCCGCTAGTCTGCGTCCGCGGTGACGTCGGTGGCAACGCCGACGCGCTGCGCCAGGGCTGCTTCCATGAACTGGTCGAGGTCGCCGTCGAGCACCACCGAAGGTTGGCCGCTCTCCACGCCGGTCCGCAGGTCCTTCACCATCTGGTATGGCTGCAGGACGTAGGAGCGGATCTGGTGACCCCAGCCGATATCGGTCTTGCTCGCCGCCTGGGCGTTGGTCGCCTCTTCGCGCTTCTGCATCTCCATCTCGTAGAGCCGCGCCCGCAGCATGTTCATGGCAGTCGCACGGTTCTTGTGCTGGCTGCGCTCCTGCTGACAGGCGACGATGATGCCGGTCGGAACATGGGTGATGCGGATCGCTGAATCGGTGGTGTTGACGTGCTGCCCACCGGCACCGGACGCGCGATAGGTATCTACCTTCAGGTCGCTGTCGCGGATCTCGATGTCGATGGTGTCGTCGATCACCGGATAGACCCAGACGCTCGAAAAGCTGGTGTGACGCCGGGCCGCCGAGTCGTAAGGGCTGATGCGCACCAGTCGATGCACCCCGCTCTCGGTCTTCAGCCAGCCATAGGCATTGTGGCCCTTCACCTGGATGGTGGCGGACTTGATGCCGGCTTCTTCGCCGTCGTGGAACTCGATGGTTTCCACCTTGAGCTTCCGGCGCTCCGCCCAGCGGGTGTACATGCGCAGGAGCATGTTGGCCCAGTCCTGAGACTCGGTGCCGCCGGCGCCGGCATGGATTTCCACATAGCAGTCGTTGGCGTCGACCTCGCCCGAAAGCAGAGTCTCGATCTGGCGCCGACGGGCGGATTGCTTGAGGTCGAGCAGCGCCGCTTCGGCTTCCTTGACGACGCCCTCGTCGCCCTCGGCCTCGCCGAGTTCGATCAGTTCGACATTGTCGCGGATTCCGGCTTCCAGCTCGCGGACGGTCTTCACCGCGACATCGAGGTCGTCGCGCTCGCGCATCCGCACCCGAGCCTTCTCGGGGTCGTTCCAGAAGTCGGGGGATTCGGTTTCGGCGTTCAGCGCCGCCAGGCGGAGTTCAGCAGTATCCCAGTCAAAGATGCCTCCTCAGCAGGGTCAGCACCTGCTCGATTTCGGCAACGGCCTTTTCGGTTTCCGCGCGCATTCAACTCGTCCTTGTTACTGGCGCCCCGTGTAGCGAACGCGGACCGCGGGATCAACCCGCCGCGCTGCGGCTTGCAGCAGCACGCCCGTCACGACACAATGGATCATGCTCAGATTAGCCCTTCCTCTCGCCGTCCTGCTGCCTGTCGCTTCTTCGGTGGCGGCCGCGCCCGCCATGTGGAAGGTCACCGACGACAACAGTGCGATCTACCTGTTCGGCTCCTTTCATGTGCTTCCCGAAGGCGTCGACTGGCGCACTCCGCTCTTCGACAAGCGCCTCGCCGCAGCGGACAAGATCGTGTTCGAGACCGACGTCAGCCCGCTGGCTCAGGCACAGGTCGGCGCCGCAGCCATAGTGCGGGGCGTCTATGTCGATGGCACCCTGCTGACCGATGTCATCAATGACGACCTAGAAGCCAAGCTGCGCGCCCAGAGTTCCGCCTACGACGTCCCGGTCGGCACGCTGCTGGCCATGCGGCCATGGATGGCTGCGAACACCATCTCCGTCGCGGCCGTGGTGGCACTCGGCTACGACCAGCCCGGCGTCGAGTTCCAGGTCGAGCCGGAGATCGAGCCCGACCGCCTCCTCCACCTCGAGACCGGGGATGAACAACTGGACGTGCTGGCCGGCGCCTCCGACGAGGAGCAACTCGCCATGCTGCAGGCCACGCTGGACGAACTCGACAGCATGCCGAAGCTGATGAGCAAGATGATCCACCACTGGCAGGTGGGCACCGCCGACCAGATCGCGCACCTGTTCCAGATGGAGATGGGTGGTTTCGAGGACGCTTTCCTCGATCGCCTGCTGTACCAGCGAAATCGCAACTGGGTGGGGCCCCTGTCGCAGCTATTGGCGGACGACGTCGACGCACTTGTCATCGTCGGCGCCGCCCACCTCCTGGGACCAACCAATTTGATCGAGCTGCTCGAGGCCGAGGGGTTCACCGCCACCCGCATCCAGTAGCGCCATGGAAAATGGCCACCGGGCGAGCCCGATGGCCATCACTGTCTCTGTCGTGCCGTCTAGACCTCGCTGAAGCGGGTCCACTTCGCATCGTTCTGGCTCGACTTCACTGAGGCCATGATGAACTGCATGCCTTCTACCCCATCCGCCAGCGACGGCAGCAAGGCTTCATAGTCCTGGCCATCACCACGGATCACTGCGGCAAACTGCGAGTAGAGTGTCGCAAAGGCCTCGAGATAGCCTTCCGGGTGCCCTGACGGGATGCGGACATTCATAGAAGCCGCTGGCGGCACCGAAATCGAGCCGCCGCGGGTCAGCAACTGCTTGGGTTTGCCGAACTCGGTGAACCACATGTAGTTGGGGTTGTCCTGCCGCCATTCGAGGCCGCCCTTGTCGCCATAAACGCGCAACTGCAGGCCGTTCTCATTGCCCACTGCCACCTGGCTGGCCCACAGCATGCCCTTCGCGCCGCCTTCGAAGCGCAGCATGATGTGGACGTTGTCGTCGAGCTGGCGACCCGGCACGAAGCTGTCGAGGTCGGCCGAGACGGCCTCCGTCTTCAGCCCGGTGACGAAGCGGGCGAGGTTGTAGGCATGGGTGCCGATGTCGCCGATGCAGCCGCCGGCGCCGGAGCGCGCCGGATCGGTACGCCAGGCAGCCTGCTTGTTGTCGTCGCCGGCCGGTTCGGTGAGCCAGTCCTGCGGGTACTCGACTTGAACGACCCGGATCGTGCCGAGCGCGCCCGATGCCACCAGCTCACGCGCCTGCCGCACCAGTGGATAACCGGTATAATTGTGCGTCAGCAGGAACTTGGCGCCGTTCTTCGGCTGAACCTGCGCGAGCGCGCGGGCGTCCTCGATGGTTGAGGTGATCGGCTTGTCGCAGATCACGTGGATGCCGGCTTCGAGGAACGCCTTGGCCGGGCCGTAGTGCATGTGGTTCGGGGTGACGATCGCCACCGCCTCGATGCCGTCCGGACGCGCGGCTTCGGCGCGGGCCATCTCCTCGTAGGAGGTGTAGATGCGGTCGTCGGCAAGGCCGAGGTTTTTCCCGGATTCCTTGGCAACTTCGGGGCGCGATGACAGCGCGCCGGCCACCAGATCGTAGTCTCCATCAATGCGGGCGGCGATGCGGTGGACATAGCCGATGAAGGCTCCCGTGCCACCACCAACCATGCCCAGGCGAATGCGCCGTGCGCCGTTCTCAGCCATTTTGGTGCCTCCTCAGGTCATTCTTGTGCAGAGCAGACGGCGCGATCGGTCTGCGTTTCGTTACCCGTTGCGCGCCATCTGCAGTGTTTCGGCGAAGATTCAGCTCAATCCGAGCATCTTGCGGTTGGCGGCCTGGTCGGTGCCCGCACCGGCGAAGTCGTCGAAGGCCTTCTCGGTGACCCGGATGATGTAGCTCTGGATGAGTTCGGCGCCCTCGCGCGCACCGTCCTCCGGATGCTTCAGCGCGCATTCCCATTCGAGCACGGCCCAGCCGTCGAAGTCATGGGCGGTGAGCTTGGAGAAGATCGCGGGGAAGTCGACCTGGCCGTCGCCGATCGAACGGAACCGCCCTGCCCGGTTCACCCAGCTCTGGAACCCGCCATAGACGCCCTGGCGGCCGGTCGGGTTGAACTCGGCGTCCTTCACGTGGAAGGCGCGGATGCGCTCGTGGTAGATGTCGATGTAGTCGAGATAATCGAGCTGCTGCAGCACGAAGTGGCTCGGATCATACAGCAGGTTGGCGCGCGGATGGTTGTTCACGCGCTCGAGGAACATCTCGTAGCTGATGCCGTCGTGGAGGTCCTCGCCGGGATGGATCTCGTAGCAGACGTCGACCCCGGCCTCGTCGAAGGCATTGAGGATCGGCGTCCAGCGGCGGGCGAGTTCGTCGAAGGCTTCCTCGACCAGACCAGCCGGGCGCTGCGGCCACGGATAAAGGTACGGCCAGGCGAGTGCACCGGAGAAGGTCGCGTGGGCCCTGAGCCCTAGGTTCTGCGACGCCTTGGCGGCGTTCATCATCGTCTGGACCGCCCACTCCTGCCGCGCCTTCGGGTTGCCGTGCACGGAGGCCGGGGCAAAGCCGTCAAAGGCGGTGTCATAGGCCGGGTGCACCGCAACGAGCTGGCCCTGCAGGTGCGTGGAAAGCTCGGTGATCTCCAGCCCGTGGCTGTTCACGATCCCCTTGATCTCGTCGGCATAATCCTTTGAGTTCGCCGCCTTTTCGAGGTCGATGAAGCTCGACACCCAGGTCGGGATCTGCACGCCCTTGTAGCCGAGACCTGCCGCCCAGCGGCAAATGTTGTCGAGGTTGTCGAACGGAGCCGCGTCGCCCGCGAACTGGGCGAGGAAAATCGCCGGACCCTTGATGGTGCGCATGAAGTCACTCCCTTGCTGGCGGCCCCTGTCCTCCGCACGGGTGGGGCCATGTTCTTGCTTGCCCGGCACGGCCGGAGACGGAACAGGCGGCGATTGCCCGCCGCCTGTTCAGGCATTCATCACACTGTTGACCGGCGCCCTGGCGCTGTCAACGAGGTACGCTCCTCAGGCCCTGAGCAGGGCCCGGGCCTCCTCGGGGCCGAGTGCCCGCGGACGCTCGCAGGTGGTCGACAGCATCAGCACCTGGCCGCTCTCGCCGGCCTTGAGCAGGCTCGTCAGCACGTCCACGGCATGCAGCGCCACGTCGATGCCGCAGCGGGCCGTGGTGCCGTTCTCGACCGACAGCATCATGTCCGACAGGCCGGCAGCGCGATAGTTGGAGCGCGGCTGATCGGTGTCGAGCCCCTGGTTCGGCTTGCCGAACGGGTGATCCCACGGCGTGACCGGGGTCTTGGTGCCCTCGATATCGGTGGTGACGAGGTCACCGCCGAAGAAGTTCGGATCCGGCACGTAGATGGTGCCTTCGGTGCCGTAGAGCTCGATGTTGTGATGGCCGTGGCTGGCCACGTCCCAGCTGGTACCGATGGTGATGATGGCGCCCGAATGGAACTCCAGCACGCCATGGATGGTGGTCGGCGTGCCGACCTTGATGGTGCTGCCCTGATAGGGACCCGGGGCCGTGACCACGCGCTCGGCACGCGCCATGTTGGTGAAGGCGGAGAGCCGCCGCACCGGACCCAGGAAGTGGATCAGGTTGGTAACGTAATACGGGCCGAGGTCGAGGATCGGTCCGCCACCGACCTGGATGAAGAAGTCCGGGTTGGGGTGCCAGTGCTCCATGCCGCGGCTCATCACGTGCGTGGTGCCGCTCATGATCTTGCCGAGCTTGCCGGAATCGATGATCTCGCGCGCCTGCTCGTGCGCGCCACCGAGGAAGGTGTCGGGGGCGGAGCCGACCGCGAGCTTGCGATCCTCAGCAGCCTTGCGCAGCGCCATGCCTTCTTCAAGGGTCAGCACGAACGGCTTCTCGGAATAGGCGTGCTTGCCCGCCGAGATGATGTCCATCGACACCTTGTAGTGCGTCGCCGGGATGGTGAGATTGACGACCACGTCGATCTCGCTGTTCTTCAGGAGCTCATCCGGGGTCTGCGCGGCAACGCCGAACTCCTCGGCGCGCTTCTGGGCGGCCTCGGGAACGATGTCAGCGACCGCGCGGACTTCAAGGTTCTTGAAGAGCGGCGCGAGGCGCAGATAGGCGCTGGAGATGTTGCCGGCACCCATGATGCCGACGCCATAGGTCTTCGCCATGCTTATGCTCCGTAGCCCTTGAGGGCTTCCATGGACCGGCGGGCGAAGCGGATCGCGTCGCTGGGCTTGTCGTGTTCGGCAACGAAATACTTGGCGCGGGTCTTCGCTTTGGCGTCAGCAAGAAGCTTGTTCCAGTCAAGCGTGCCCTGGCCCACATCGGCCCAGCCGTCTTCGTCCAGAGCCTCGCCGGCGGGAGCAATGTCCTTGACGTGCATCGCGGTGATGCGGCTGCCGAGGCGGTCCATCCAGGTGATCGGGTCTTCATTGGCCTTCACCACCCAGGCGAGGTCCATTTCCCACTGCAGGTCCGGAGAGGCGTCCAGAATGATCTCGATCGGGGTCTTGCCGTTGACCTTGCCGAACTCCCAGTGATGGTTGTGATAACCAAAGCCCTTGCCGGCGGCCTTGAAGGCAGCCGCGATGCGGGCGAGGCCCTCGGCAAAACCCTGCCAGTCACCGCCACCGTTGCGGAACTCCTCGGACGGCGGCGCCGGGCAATACACGGTCTGGATGCCGACCGCGTCGACAATCTTCAGGACGGCATCAGTGTCTTCGAGCTGACTGTAGCCCATGTGCGCTGTCGGCATGGTGAGGCCGGCATTCTTCAGGCTCTGAACCAGCGCTGCGGGGTCGCCGAACTGGCCACCCCAGCCCTCGACCTGCGAGTAGCCGAGCGATTTGAGCGTCTTCAGAGTGTCGTCGAGCGACGCCTCGTTGCGGGCGCTGTAGAGTTGATAGGAGTATTCCATGAGGTGCCTCAGGTCGTATGAGAGAGGCCACCGCCCTTGGGCGGTGGCTAATTGCTTTGCCGCGATTGGCTGCTAGAGCCGGTTGGTGCTCTCGGCGTCGAAGAACGAGCCGCGTGCCGGGTCGAAACCGAGCAGCACCTTCTGGCCGACATGCAGCGGAATGTCGCTGTCGGCGCGGAAGGTCACCGACTTGCCGGCGATCGTGGTCCAGGCGAGCGTGTCCGAACCCATCGGCTCGACGATCTCGATCTCGGCCTCGGTTGTGAACGGCAGACCCGCGGCGGCGTCCCCGACTGCGATGTGCTCCGGGCGCACGCCCAGTACCGCCTTGGTGACGCCGGACGCCTTGCCGGTGAACTCATATGTCGCGGGGGGAACACGCGTGCCG
>JAEZFJ010000381.1 GCA_023437755.1 Pseudomonadota bacterium | reverse complement strand
CCGACCAGATCAATGCGCTCACCAACACCTACGGCGGCAACGTCCAGGCGGTGACCGACATGGTCACCCGCATCGGCCCCTTGGGCAAGGTTGCGGGCGTGACCGCGCCGCAGATCGCCAGTATCGCCCAGCTGATGAACAAGGTCGGTGTCGAGGCCGAAGTCGGCGCGACTGGCATCAAAAACATGATGCTGCGCCTGACCCAAGGGGCCGCCGCCACCAAAAGCCAGCAGGAGGCTTTCAAGGCGCTCGGGCTGAATGCCGAGGCCGTCTCGAAGTCGATGCAGAAAGACGCCTCGGGCACCATCCTCAATGTGATGGAGCGGATCTCGGGCCTGTCGGCGGATCGACAGTCTTCGATCCTGACCCAGCTGTTCGGGTCGGAATCGGTGGGCGCAATCGCCCCGCTGCTGACCAACCTCGACCAGCTGAAGGCGAACCTCGCGCTGGTCGGCGATGCCAGCCAATACGCCGGGTCGATGGAGCAGGAATATCTGACCCGCATCGCCACCACCGAAGGCGCGGTCGGGTTGGCCCGCAATGCCTTTAATGCGCTCAACATCGAGCTGGGCACCCGCCTGCTGCCGACTGTGGTCGACTTCGCAAAGAGGGGCGGCGACCTGCTCAACCGGCTGCGCGCCTGGGCGGGCGAGAACCCGCGTCTGGTCAAGGGCATGCTCTGGGCCGCGGGTATCCTCTCCGGTCTCATGCTGGGCTTTGGCGGGCTGGCGCTCGCCATCACCGCCCTGCTCGCTCCCTTTGCCGCGCTCGCCTTTATCGCGGGCGTCTTCAACGTCGCCATGCTGCCGCTCGTCGGCATCGTGCTGGCGGTCATCGTCGCCATCGGCGCGCTCGTTGCCGCGGGTCTCTACCTCTACAACAACTGGGACGCCATTGCGGCGTGGTGGAGCGAGCTGTGGGACGGCATCGCCCTTACCGTCAGCAATGCGCTGACCAGCCTCTCCGGCATGTGGCAGAGCTTCAAGGAGTTCGGGGCCAACCTGATCGCAGGCGTCATCACCGGCATTACCGGCAAGCTGACGGCGTTGAAGAACACCGTGCTGGGCGCGGCGACATCCGTGCGCGACTGGTTCAAGACTGCGCTGGGCATCCGCTCGCCCAGTCGGGTGTTCATGGGGCTGGGCGGCGACGTCATGGCCGGTCTCGACCAGGGCCTCAGCAACGGAGCCGATTCCCCGCTCAACCGCATCCGCGACCTCTCCGGTCAGCTCACCCGCGCCATGGCCGTGGGCGTCACCGCCCCGGCGCTGCTGGCGGCCAGCCCGGCCGGAGCTGCCGCGCCTACCCAGCCTCCCCAGGGCGCGGCCACTGCGGCCGTCAACGGAGCCACGTTCAATTTCTACATCACCGGCTCGAATGCCCAGGACATCGCCCGCGAGGTTCGGCGCACCATCGAGCAGATGAACCGCGAGAGCGCGGGCCGCACGTTTGGCGACAGATAAGCGAGGCTTCCCATGCACCTGATGGCCCTTGGCCTGTTCGTCTTCGAAATCCCGACCCTCGCCTATAACGAGCTGCAGCGGCGTACCGACTGGCGGCACGCCCGCTCGGCTCGAATTGGTGCCCGCGATGCCACCCAGTTCACCGGCCCCGGCGAGGATACGATCTGCCTGCAAGGCGCGGTCTACACCGAGATCACCGACGGCCCGGTCTCGCTGGAGCTTCTCCGCGAGATGGCCGACGCGGGCGAGGCCCTGCCGCTGGTCGACGGCACCGGCACTGTGCTCGGCAGCTTCGTCATCACCGCGCTCGATGAACGCCACTCGGCCTTCCACGACAACGGCAGGCCCCGCCGCATCTACTTTGCGCTCGACCTGTTGCGCGTCGCCGATCCGGACGGCGCAGCGGAGGCGACGGCATGAGCGAGTACCGCCACACCATGCCGGATTGGCGGGTGACGCTGGAAGGCCGGGATCTGACCGGCAAGCTGCGCCCGCGCCTGGTCTCGCTCTCCTTGTCCGAGAAGCGCGGCGACGAAGCCGACCAGCTCGACATCGTGCTCGAGGACACCGACGGCGGGCTGGCCCTGCCCCGCCCCGGCGCGGTGCTCACCTTGGCGCTGGGCTGGAAGCAAGGCCGCGATGTCACGCCCGGCCTTGTCGGCAAGGGCAGCTTCAAGGTGGACGAAATCGAGCACTCCGGCCCACCCGACACCATCACCTTGCGCGCCCGCGCCGCCGACTTCACCAGCGCCATCCGGCTGCGCCGTGAGCAGAGCTGGCATGATACGACGTTGGGTGCCGTGCTGAGCGACGTGGCTGGACGCAACGGCCTGACCGCCCGCATCGCGCCGGACTTGGCGAGCATTGGCGTGCCAACCCTGTGCCAAAGCCGGGAGAGCGACACCGCCCTGCTGCGCCGCTTGGGAGCCGAGCATGATGCCGTGGCGACCATCAAGGCCGGATGCCTGATCTTCTCCCGCAAGGGAACCGGGACAACGCCAAGCGGCAAGCCCATCCCCCTGCTCTCGCTCCATCGCAAGGATGGCGACCGGCATCGCTGGTCCCGCCAAACGCAGGAAGAAAAGCCGGGCGTCACCGCCTACTGGCACGACAAGGGCGAGGCGAAACGCCAGTCGGTGACTGTGGGGGAAAAGCAGGGAGCCAAGCGCCTGCGCAAAACCTTTGCCAGCGAGGCCGAGGCCCAGCGCGCCGCCATCGCCGAACGCGACCGCCTCAAGCGCATGCCCGCCACTCTTGATCTCCAGCTCGCCTTTGGCAGACCCGATGCCTACCCCGAGCAGCGCGTCAAGGTTAGCGGCTTCAAACCAGAGATCGACGCCGCGACGTGGCTCATCACCGAGGTCAGCCACCGGCTGGACAGCAACAGCGGCTTCACCACGGATTTAAAGATGGAGACGGCACCATAATGAAAAAGCCCCGACTAAGAGCCGGGGCTTCGGTATTACCAAATTTAGAAGCGGCATTTTCTCAACTGAGGAGAGCCGATCACTTCTGAAATTTCAGAGCATATCGCGACAAACGGCTGTCCTTTGCTCAACTCAGCTGCCTTATCAGCATAAGAT
>JAEZFJ010000339.1 GCA_023437755.1 Pseudomonadota bacterium | reverse complement strand
CTGCCGGGGAGCTCCCCCAGACCCTCATTGCGAGAATAGCGTCTGTGAAGCAGCGGAGCGGCTATCCCCCGAGCACTGCGTCCACTTCTGCCCGCGTCGGTGGCTTGCAGCCTTTGCGGCCGCAGTTGATGCCGGCGACCACCGCCCCGAAGCGCAACATCTCGGCCAAGGCCGCACTGTCCAGTCCGGCCATGGCATCAGGGGCGAGGCGGTCGTGATCGCGAAGCCAGGTGATGATGCCGGCCATCAGGCTGTCGCCTGCCCCGACGGTGTCGCCGAAGACGGGCGGGCGGTGAATGCCGGCGCTGGCCGTGCCGGCACGGGTGAAGGCGCGCGAGCCCAGGTCTCCCAGGGTGACGACCACAAGCCGGCATTCCGGCCCATCGAGCAAGCGTCGGGCGAAGTCTTCGATCTCCGTACCCGGCACGAGTGCGGCGATGTCTTCCTCGGACAGCTTCACCAGATGGGCGCGGTCGAGGAAGTGCTGCAGCCGCCCCTTGTAACCCTCGAAATCGTCGACGAGGCTGGGGCGCACATTGGGGTCGATGGTAATGGCGGCGCCGCGCCTGCGCGCGGCATCCACGACTTCGAGCCAGGCCTCGGCTTCACGGGGGACGATGGGGCAGAAGCCGCCGATCTGGTAGAGTTCGAGCGCCTCGGGGAGAGCCGCAATAGCGCTCGCGGCCTCGATGGCGCCATCGGCAGCACGATAAAAGCCGTAGCGGGCATTGTGGCGGTCGTCGAAATTGACCACCGCCAAGGTGGTGTAATCCGCGACCCGCTCCCCAAGCAGGGCGGTGACACCCGCTTCGGTGAGCGGGCCCATCAGGTAGTCGCCGAAGGCATCGGCCGAGATGGGGCAGAGAAAGCCCGTCTCATTGCCAAGCCTGGCCAGCGCGATCGCGCAGTTATAAGGCGAGCCGCCCGGGTGAGCGGTCATGACAATCTGGCCCTCGCCATCGCGACCGGTGACGCGGCCATCCTCCAGCGTCACCTCGGCCTTGAGATCGATCAGGCTTTCCCCGCCAACAACGAACATCCGCACCCCCACCAGTCGTTGCGTCGACATAGCATCTTGCGGGCTGCTGTCACCAGCACCCCAGGGGGCCGTTTCCCTCGAGCAAGAATGGGAATTTATTGACGATGGAAATCAATCCTGTTCTATCGAAAATGGCAGCGGAGGCACATCCGCGCAGACCAAGGACTGGGGAGGATCGGGGTGCAAGGACTCGCCTGGCTGGTGCGCGGCATCAGTGGCGTCAACCGGGTGGTGGGGGAAGTCCTCAGCTGGCTGGCGCTGGGATGCGTGCTCGTCAGCTTCACCGTGGTGGTGCAGCGCTACCTCTTCCACACCTCGACGCTGTGGATGCAGGACCTCTATGTGTGGATGAGCGGCGCCATGTTCACCGGCGTCGCCGGCTTCGCGCTGCTCAGGGATGATCATGTGCGGGTCGACATCTTCTACCGGCCCGCTTCCGTGCGGCGGAAGGCGATGGCGGACCTGTTCGGCGTGATCGTGTTCCTGTTCCCCTTCATCTACATCGTCGCCCAGTACTGCTGGACTGCCGTGGCGCGTTCCTGGAGCTATTACGAAGGCAGCGCCAATATCGGCGGCATGCCCGGGCTGTTCCTGCTCAAGAGCTTCATCATTGTCTTCGCCGTCCTGGTGGGGCTGCAGGGCCTGGCCATGGCAGCCCGGGCCATCCTGGCGTTGACCGACCGCCAGGAGCTCCTGCCGGAGAAGCTGCGCTACCCCACTGAAGATGCGAGGGAAGTTCACTGATGGATCCCGTCCTTATTGGCGAGATCCTCGCCGGCCTGATGTTCGTCGGCGTCATCGGCGTGCTGATGCTCGGCTTCCCCGTTGCGTTTTCGCTCGCTGGCACCGCCATCATCTTCGGCCTCGTTGGCTGGTATTTCGGCGTTTACGACCCCTCCAACTATGGCTCGCTGGCCGGCCGCTATATCGGTCTGATGACCAACGAGGTGCTGGTCGCAGTGCCCCTGTTCGTGTTCATGGGCGTGATGCTGGAGCGCTCCGGCATTGCCGAGCAGTTGCTGCTGACCATGGGCAAGCTGTTCGGCAATCTGCGCGGGGGCCTTGCCCTGTCGGTGATCGTGGTGGGCGCGCTGCTCGCCGCCTCGACGGGCGTGGTCGGCGCCACCGTGGTCACCATGGGCCTGATCTCGCTGCCGGCCATGCTGCGCGCCGGCTACGATCCGAAGCTTGCGACCGGTGTCATCTGTGCCTCCGGCACGCTCGGCCAAATCATCCCGCCCTCAACCGTTCTGATCTTCATGGGCGACATGCTTTCGGGCATCAACGCCCAGGTGCAGATGGAAAAGGGCAATTTCGCCCCCGAACCCGTCTCGGTGGGAGCCCTGTTTGCAGGGGCGCTCATTCCCGGCCTGTTGTTGGTCGGCATCTACGCCACCTTCGTCATCTTCAAAGCGTGGCGCGATCCGCAGTCCGCTCCGGCCACTCCGGTCCCGGAGCACGAGAAAGCCCATCTGTGGCGCGAAGTGCTGGTGGCGCTGCTGCCGCCACTGCTGCTGATCATCGCCGTGCTCGGCTCGATCCTGGCTGGCATCGCCACGCCCACCGAGGCAGCCTCGGTGGGTTCGGTCGGCGCCCTGCTGCTGTCGCTGCTGCGCGGCAAGCTCAACCTCCGCATCCTGCGCCAGGCGGTAATCTCGACCGCCACCATCACCTCGATGGTGTTCATCATCCTGTTCGGCGCCGCGGTGTTCTCCATCGTGTTCCGCATGATGGGCGGCGACAACCTCGTGCACGAGTTCTTGTCCGCGATGCCGGGCGGGGCCATCGGCGCCATGATCGTCGTGATGCTGGTGATGTTCCTTCTCGGCTTCATCCTCGACACCTTCGAGATCATCTTCATCGTGATCCCGATCACCGCTCCGGTGCTGCTGGCGCTCGACGTCAATCCGATTTGGCTCGGCGTGATGGTGGGCGTGAACCTGCAGACCAGCTTCCTGACGCCGCCGTTCGGCTTTGCCCTGTTCTACCTGCGTGGCGTCGCGCCAGCGCGGGTGAGCACCGGCATGATCTACCGGGGCGTGGCGCCCTTCGTGATCCTGCAGATCATCGCCGTGATCACGCTGTTCGCTTTCCCGCAGCTCATCACCTGGCTGCCGGACCTGCTGTACTGAGGGCAGCGCTGGCGGCCGCTCACGCAAACGAAAAAGCCCGGGCCGAAGCCCGGGCTTTCCTTTCGGTGATGAGCCTGAGGCTCACTCGAAGGTAATGTACTTCTCGCGGGCCTCGAGATAGGCCATGTCCGTATCCCGGGTGCGGGTGCGCAAAAGGTTGAACGCGGACACGAAGCTCTCGACGGTTTCCTTGGTCAGAGCGTCGCCGCTCTCGCGGATCTCGGCGATCAGCTCCATCGACGCCTTGGCGCCAGCTTCGATGATCTCTTCGGGGAACTTCCGCACCTGCACGCCATGCTCGCTGACCAGGGCGTTGAGGGCGCGCGGATCGTTGGCGTACATGTCCGAAGACACCTGGTCGTAGGCCGACTGTGCGGCGATGCGCACGATTTCCTGCAGGTCTTCCGGCAGTTCCTGGAACTTGGCCTTGTCGACCACCAGTTCGGTGGCGAGGCCGGGCTCGACGAAGCTCGGGAAGTAGTAGTTCTTGGCAATCTGGTAGAAGCCCAGCGCCAGGTCGTTGTAGGGACCGACGAACTCGGCCGCATCGAGCGTACCCGACTGCAGAGCGGCGAAGATCTCGCCGGCGGCAAGGTTGGTCACCGAGGCGCCGAGCTTGGCCCAGACCTGGCCGCCCAGACCGGGGGTGCGGAAGCGCAGGCCCTGGATGTCGGAGACGCCGGTCAGTTCGTTGCGGAACCAGCCGCCGGCCTGGGTGCCGGAGTCGCCGGACAGGAAGCCCTGCACGCCGAACTGGTCATAGACCTTGTCCCAGATCTCCTGGCCGCCGAGATAGCGCACCCAGGCGGTCAGTTCGCGGTTGGTCATGCCGAAGGGCACGCCGGTAAAGAACGAGAGCGCCTGCGACTTGTTCTGCCAGTAATAGGGCGTGCCGTGGCTCATCTCGGCCGAACCGTCGATCACCGCGTCGAGCGCCTGCAGGCCCGGCACCATTTCGCCGGCAGCGAACACCTGGATGGTCAGGCGGCCACCGGAAGCCTTGGTGATGCGGTCCGCCAGGGTCTGCGCACCGACGCCGAGTCCGGGGAAGTTCTTGGGCCAGGTGGTGACCATGCGCCAGGTGATGTTGCCCTGGGCGATGGCAGGCGTGGCAAGCGCAGTCGCCGCCGCGGCGCCGACAGCAGCGACCGAAGCGGATTTGAAGAATTCACGTCTTTTCATAAAGATCCTCCCGAGTGGCGCTCGCACCTTGCAAGCGGCCGCCGATGTCGCTGCCCCCTGGCGGCGCATCAGTTGGCGCTAGAAAAGCAACGTCGTCTGCGGCTGTCCAGCATGTTGTTGGTCGGGCAGCAGATTTTCGCGACCGCATGGATAATCGCACCGGGAGGGAATAAAGCGGCGCCCGCGGTGTTCACCTCCGCATGGGCCGCTTCGGCCCGCAACAGGAGGACTCCCATGCACGTGCGTTCCCTCTTCGCCGGCGCTGCCGCGCTCGCCTTCCTCGCTCTGCCCGGTCTTGCCGCCGAATATCTCGGCGGAACAGTGCAATCGACCGACATCGGCGGCCAGATGGTGCTGACCGATGCCAACGGCATGGCGCTCTACACCTTCGACAAGGACACCCAGGGCGACGGGAAGAGCGTCTGCAACGACGACTGCGCCGTGAAGTGGCCGCCGCTGATGGCGGACGAAAAC
>JAEZFJ010000325.1 GCA_023437755.1 Pseudomonadota bacterium | reverse complement strand
GGCCGGCGTACGGCTGACCGAGGGCTTTGCCATGTGGCCGGGCTCGTCGGTGTCGGGGCTCTACTTCTCGCACCCTGACGCCTATTATTTCGGTGTGGCCAAGGTGGAACGGGACCAGGTCATCGACTATGCCCAGCGCAAGGGGATGCCGGTGGAAGAGGTCGAGCGCTGGCTTGGGTCGATCCTCAACTACATCCCGGGCCCGGCCATCGTGGCGGCGGAGTAGCGGGCTCCAGACATGTCCCGAAGCGAACCCATAGCTGTTACGCTGATCACCGAGCGGCGGAAGCTTCTGCCGCTCGATGGCGACACGGCGTTGCTGCGGCTACCGGCGAACAGCGGACACGGCCATGAGGACGGCGACACCTGCCCTGCCTGCGCCGCGCTGACTGATGTTCGCGCCCTGCTGTTCAACCTGCTGGAGGAGGCGCGGCTCGGCCTGCGACCGGCGTTCGGCAGGGTGATCGTCGATGCCAGTGCAGTGGCTGAACCGGGCAAGGTCGTGGACGCCCTGACCGGGCGACTGCCGGCGCAGGCGCTGCGTGACCACACCGTGGCGCGACGTTTCTACCTAGACGGTGCGGCCTGATCTTACATTTCGGCTACGCGGTTCCTATATCACCTGTGTTCCCGCAGCAGAGATGCGCGGGAACCCCTCCTATCCCAGACAGATTTCACTTGGGCACCTGCCGATTTCTTCGGCGGGCGAACTCGACTACAAGCAAGGCCTGATGGCAAAAATCACAAAAACCAAAAACAAGAATACCTCCGGTCCGAAGCGGTCGCTGCATCCGCGCGCCGACGCGCTGCCGACGCGCGAGCAGTTGCTCGAAGCGCTCGCGCAGGAGCCGGACCTCAAGGGCAAGCGCGATCTCGCCAAGGTCTTCGGCATTCGCGGCGACATGCGCCGGCCGTTCAAGGCGATGCTGGCCGAACTCGAGAGCGATGGCCTGATCACCCGCACCCGCAAGGCGCTGCGCCGCACCGCCGCGCTGCCTTCGGTGACGGTGCTCGACATCCCGTCCGATGCGGACCCGGACAATCTCCACGCCTTCCCGGCGCAGTGGAATGACGAGGAAGGCGAAAAGCCCCGCGTCACCGTACTCGGCGGTCGCAACGCCCGCGTGGTGCCCGCACCCGGCGACCGCATTCTGGCGCGCATCGACAGCGGCGACGGTCCGGTACCGGAATACACCGCCAAGCCGATGAAGATTCTCGACAAGCCGCGCCGTGCCCATATCGGCATCGAGCGCCGCGACGAGGATGGCGCCCGGCTGATTCCGACCGACCGCAAGCAGAAGGAAATGCGCATCCCCATGGGCGACCTGGGCGAGGCGCAGGACGGCGACCTGGTGGAGGTCGAGGTCAAGCTCTGCGGCCGGCTGATGATCCCGCGGGCGCGCGTCACCAATGTCATCGGCAATCCGAGCTCGGAAGGCGCGATCAGCATGATCGCCATCCACAGCCTCGAGATCCCCTACATCTTCCCGAACTCGGTGATCCGCGAGGCCGATGAGGCCAAGGAAGCGACTCTCAAGGGTCGCGAGGACTGGCGCGAACTGCCGCTGATCACCATCGATCCGGCCGACGCCAAGGACCATGACGACGCCGTCCATGCCGAAGCCGATGCCGACGAGAAGAACCCGGGCGGGTTCATCGTTACCGTCGCCATCGCCGATGTGGCCGCCTATGTGCAGCCGGGGACGGCGCTCGACCGCGAGGCGTATCTGCGCGGCAACTCGGTCTACTTCCCCGACCGCGTCGTACCGATGCTGCCGGAGCGTATCTCCAACGAGTTGTGTTCGCTGAAGGAAGGCGCGCCGCGCGCGGCGATGGCGGTGCGGATGGTGCTTGGGGCCGACGGCAGGAAGCGCTCGCACAGCTTCCATCGCATCCTTATGCGCTCCGCCGCCAAACTCAGCTACCAACAGGCGCAGGACGCGATCGACGGCAAACCGGACGACAAGACGGGCCCGCTGCTCGAGCCGATCCTGAAGCCGCTCTGGGCCGCCTATACGGCAATGACCAAAGCCCGGGACCAGCGCGGTCCCTTGGACCTCGACCTGCCCGAGCGCAAGATCCTGCTCGACGACAAGGGCATGGTCCGCGACATCTTCGTGCCCGAACGTCTCGAAGCCCACCGGCTGATCGAGGAGATGATGATCGCCGCCAATGTCGCAGCGGCCGAGACGCTAGAGCAGAAGCGCTCCCCCGTGATGTACCGCGTGCACCACGAGCCATCGGGCGAAAAGCTCACGGCGCTGCGCGAGTTTCTGGGCTCGCTCGATATCGGCATGAAGAAGTCAGACGCGGTGCGCGCGGCGGACTTCAACGGCATCCTGGCGCAGGCGCGCCGCGCCGGCAATGTCGAGCAGGTCAGCGAGATGGTGCTGCGCTCCCAGGCGCAGGCGATCTACGCGCCAGAGAATTACGGCCATTTCGGCCTCAATCTCGACCGCTACGCTCACTTCACCTCGCCAATCCGCCGCTACGCCGACCTGCTGGTGCACCGCGCCCTGGTCACGGCGTTGGGCTTCGGCGATGACGGCCTGACCGAGGCGGAAACGCTGCGGCTCGAGGGCATTGCCCAGCACATCTCGGCAACAGAGCGGCGGGCCATGCTGGCGGAACGCGAAACATCGGACCGCCTGCTGGCGCAGTTCCTGTCGACCAAGATCGGCGCCAAGTTCGAGGGCCGGGTCTCCGGCGTGACCAAGTCCGGCCTGTTCGTGCGATTACTGGAGACCGGAGCCGATGGCTTCATTCCGGCATCCACCGTGGGCGCGGACTACTATCGCTATCGCGAGGACATGCAGGCGCTGGTCGGCGAGCGCACCGGCGAGAAGTTCGGTCTGGGTGACCGCGTCACGGTGCGGCTGATGGAGGCCGCACCGGTCGCCGGCAGCATGCGCTTCGAGCTATTGTCGGAAGGGGAACGCGTCAATCCGTCGTCTGTTAAGCGCGGGCAAAAGCGCCCATCTAGAAGCTACGGCCCCCAGGGCAGAAGAAAGCGATAGCCATGACCCAGTCGTCCCAAGCCCTCGATGAACGCCGCACCAGCCAGGCCATGATGCGCGGCGCACTGTGCAAGTGTCCGCATTGCGGCAAAGGAAAGCTGTTCCGGTCTTACCTGAAGGTCGTGGAGCACTGCGACGTGTGCGGCGAACAGCTGAACCTGCACAGGGCAGACGACTTCCCGCCCTATATCGCCATCATGATCGTGGGCCACCTGCTGGTCGCCATCATGCTGCACATCGAGATGTCCCACCACGTCAACCCGATGATCTATGTCTACACCATGGTGCCTTTGGCCATCCTGCTGCCTCTGGTGATGCTTCCCTCGATCAAGGGGGCGATCGTGGGCATGCAGTGGGCCAACCGGATGCACGGGTTCGGAACCGGCAAGCGGGCCTAGCCGGTAGCTCAGTGGCCGCGACCTCTTCCTTCGACAAGCTCAGGAAGAGGTCTGTGAGACGCTGCCTACCTACTCAACCGTCACTGATTTGGCGAGGTTGCGCGGCTGATCGACGTCCGTGCCC
>JAEZFJ010000186.1 GCA_023437755.1 Pseudomonadota bacterium | reverse complement strand
CGCCAGGGCTGGCGGCGCCAGTGATCGAAGGTAAAGCCGAGCACGTTGCGGAAGGCGTCGGCACGGAAATCGAGCTTCTTGCGAGTCATTGGGGGTGTCCGGCGCCAGCACGGCAGCCGGTCCTTCTGAACTGATTATGGCTGGCGCAGCAGAACCGGGAGGCAAAACGGCCGTGTGGCGGGTCGGCTGCTAGGATCGCGTTGGGATGAAACCACGGGCGGCGGGGCCTTGAACGGCGGGCCGCGGGGAGCAAATCGGAGCTAAAGTCGCGAATTGCCCACTGGGGAAGCGAACATGGGTGCTGTCACACTGCGCCTCCCTTTGCTGAAACGAATACGAAAAGCGGCGGACGGTTTGTAGCCAAACCGTTCGCCGTTGCCAATGGTCAAGAGTCTGCGAGGCGCTTCAGTGATGCGTGCCGGCAACAGTGCGGCGCGCCGGGGCGCTATTCCGCGAAGAGGCCGCGGGTGGTGAACTGGGCGTAGGCGAGCGCCACGGCAAAGACGGCGAAGATGGCGATCACGGCGGCAGTGACGAGGGTGAGGGTCATGACGATCTCCCGGTGTTGATGCCCCCTTGTGCGGCTCTTGGGATGCTGCCGCCTTGACCAGGATCAAATCGCGATTGGCGGTGGCGCGGCGCAGCCGGCGCGGCTAGGCTCGCCGCCGGAACTGCAACACCAAGAGGCAAGACGCCCGATGACTTCTCCCATCGATCCCGACAAGCTCGACAAGCTCGGCCAGGTCGCCATCAAGGTCGGCCTGCAACTGGCCGAGGGCCAGGACCTCATCATCACCGCGCCGATGACGGCTGCGCCGCTGGTCCGCCGCATCACCGAGCACGCCTACAAGGCCGGGGCCGGGCTCGTCACCACCATCTATTCGGACGAGGAGGCCACCCTCGCCCGCTACAAATACGCCAACGACAAGAGCTTCGACCGCTCTGCCGGCTGGCTCTATGCCGGCATGGCCGAAGCGTTCCGCAACAATGCGGCGCGGTTGGCCATCTCGGGGGACAACCCGATGATGCTGGCCGGGCAGGACCCCGAGAAGGTGTCGCGGGCGATGCGCGCCAACTCCGCCGCCTATCGGCCGGCGCTGGAACTGATCACCGGCTTCGACATCAACTGGAACATCGTCTCCTACCCCACTCCGGCCTGGGCCAAGCTGGTGTTCCCCGACGATTCCGAAGAGGTGGCCGTCGGCAAGCTGGCGGACGCCATCTTCAAGGCCTCGCGCGTCGACGGCGACGACCCGATCGGGGCCTGGAAGGCGCACAACGCCAACCTCAAGGCGCGCTGGAGCTGGCTCAACGGCAAGCGCTTCTCGGCGCTGAAATACTCCGGCCCCGGCACCGACCTCACCATCGGCCTCGCCGATGGCCATCGCTGGAAGGGCGGCGCCTCGGAAGCCAAGAACGGGGTCACCTGCAACCCCAACATCCCCACCGAAGAGGTGTTCACGACGCCCCACCGGCTGCGGGCCGAGGGCCACGTCTCCGGCACCAAGCCGCTGTCGCACAACGGCTCGCTGATCGAGGACATGCATGCCCGCTTCGAGGGCGGACGGCTGGTCGAGTTCAAGGCCTCCAGGAACCAGGACCTGTTCAACAAGGTCCTCGACACCGACGAGGGCGCGCGGCACCTGGGTGAAGTGGCGCTGGTGCCCCACTCCTCGCCGATCTCGGCCTCCGGCATCCTGTTCTACAACACGCTCTATGACGAGAATGCCAGCTGCCACATCGCCATGGGCCAGTGCTATGCCGACTGCTTCGAAGGCGGCAAGGAACTGACGCCCGAGCAGATCCAGGCCCAGGGCGGCAACAAGAGCCTGATCCACATCGACTGGATGATTGGCTCGGACAAGATCGACATCGACGGCGTCAACGTGGACGGCTCCACCGAACCGGTGATGCGCGGCGGCGAGTGGGCAATGGCCGTTTAGGCACCGACAACCAGATCGTCACCACCGGGGCCTGTCCCGGTGGTGAGGCCGAACCTCAAGCGGTCGCCGTCAAATCATCACACCGCCATCCACCAGCACCGGCTGGCCGGTGATGAAGCGGGATTCGTCGGAAAGCAGCATCACCACCAGTGGGGTGATGTCCTCGGCCGTCGCGAGCCGCCCCAGGGGCTGGCGGGCGATGAAGTCCTTCTCCGCCTGCACCGGATCGGGAGAATTGGCGATGCGGGCGCGCAGCGAGGGGGTGTCCACCGTGCCGGGGCAGACGCAGTTGCAGCGGATGCCGCGCTTCACATAATCGGCAGCCATGGCCTTGGTGAAGCCGATCACCGCCGCCTTGGTGGAGCCATAGAGCAGCCGGTTGGGGAAGCCTTTGATCGAGCCGGCCATCGAGGCCATGTTGAGAATGACGCTGCCGCCATTGTGCGGCACCCGCTCCAGCAGGCCCGGCAGCAGCGCCTTGGTGACCCGGAACATCGACTTGACGTTGAGATCGAAGCTGAAATCCCAGTCGTCCTCGCTGGTCGAAAGGATATCGCCGTTGTGGACGTAGCCGGCGCAGTTGAAGATGCCGTCGAACGGCGCCTGCCGCGCGGCGAAGGCGCTCACCGCCTCCGTGCTGCGCGCGTCGAGCACGGCGGTCTCGATGCCGGGCGCGTCCGCGGCGAGCGTTGCCAGCAGGTCAGCGTTGATGTCTGTGGCCACCACTTCGGCCCCCTCGAGCACGCATGCGATCGCACTCGCCCTGCCCATTCCCTGGGCTGCGGCCGAAATG
>JAEZFJ010000236.1 GCA_023437755.1 Pseudomonadota bacterium | reverse complement strand
TCGGCGGTGGCTGTCCAGGTGTTGCCGGGCTCAAGAGCGAAGCCGTCCGGCGGGAATCAGAATGTGGTTGGACGGATGCTTCTCACCAATGCTCTGGCAGGCATGCGCGTCTAACTGATTGCAACTCAGGAGAGCCCGTGATGCGCATTTCAATCGCTCTTGCTATGTCTCTGGTGGCCGGCGGTGCCGCCCATGCTCAGGGCGTTGAACCGATACGGGACGCGTTGACCAACATGCCAGGCTACTTGTTAAGTAACCCCGCCACGGTTCAATTCAGCTTTGTGGACGTAGCCGGCCTAACCAAGCTCGGGAATGGAGACGTTAAGCCGACGCTGGCCGCCCGCGCTATTGTCGGAGACGCGCTGCCGCACTTTGTTGCATTTCGGGCTCGAGGTGAGGGCTATTGGGCCGAACGGTCTCTCATAGACTTGGCACATGTCCGCTATCTGGGGGCGTCAAGCCTTCAGCCTGTCATCTGGGGCTTTGATAGCGAGGAGACGGCCACAGCCACGATCGCAGCTCTCGACGCCATCGACTTCGATCCCATCGGAACTGAAGGCATGTTCAGCAATGGCGGGACCAGCGACCCTGTCGAAGTAGAACCCTTAGACCCTTGGCGGTCCGCCGGGCGCGATGCCTCTTTCATTGCGGCCAAGGGCAACGCGATCGTTCAGGCGATAGCACCGGTGCTCGTGGAGGCAACGCTCCGCGATGAGCCAAATATGGCCGAGAGCGAAGTCGTGGATGCGGCTCTGGACGGTCTGGAGGCAGCGCTCGACGAGGGGACGCTGCTACAAGCCATCTTGATTACTCCACTCCTTGGTCTCGGCGGAGAAGACAGAGAGATGCTGCTCAATGGGCGTCCGACCCTCGAGGCCATGCACCAGAAGCTGGAGGACGAGCTGCAGCCAGGAACGGAAGGCATTCCTTCCTACCTCGGCGGATTCATTGCCGACGCTCAGGAGGCAGGCCCCAGCGTTCTGATCTCACTTGCCTATCCCGACTGCACCACAGCCGAGCGTGCTGCCGCGCAAATGGCCGATCGCTGGGCCGACATTAAGCGGGAAGATGTGCGGGGGGACATAGAATACGCAGCTATCCAGGCATCAAGCGGTCTGTGCGCCGCAACCCTGAATGTGACTGGCGCCAGCACGGACGACCTCAGCAACCCTACCTTCGATGCTTTCATACGATTTCGCCATCACCTCGAAGTGCTTCAAATAGGCAGGCCTGAGTGACAACAAATCCCCTTCTGCCACCGAGAGGATAGCCCGGTCGCGATGGCCTCTGTCCGATGCCGCGGCGAAGAGCGAATTCGCTTCGAATGCACGAAGCGACCAAGACTACTGAGCTGCCAGGCGTCCAATAGGGGGAATGGACTCAAACTGGAGAAACGCAAATGCGATGTCCCATATTGGCCCTGCTGGCCGCCTCTGTAGCATTGGCCTCCCCGGCAATGGCCTTTGATGCCGGCGGGTTCGCATTCCAACAGCATCAGCACCAGCTGTTGCAGCAGCAGACCGCGCCCAACAACATCGACGGGCACCCGCGGCAGCCCGCCGACAGCAGGGCCGCCAGGGTTCAGGCACTCAAGGCGCAATACATGGAACAGCTGCGGCCCGAATACGAACGGCGCGTGCAACGTGATGGTCCGAGCGCTGCAAATGAATGGCTGAGGCAGGAGGCCTACCGAATTGGAAAGAAGGTCGCTGAAATGGTGCAGTAGCCTTTCGGCTTGACCCGGAAATCAGGTGACGAAGTGCTTTGACGACTCTAAGTCCGGGCGACGGACCATGGAGAGCCTCTGCGACTTGGGTGGATAATCCTGGTTAGCTGCCGCGAACAACGACGGGCAGACTACGCTTCTTGGCAATGGGGTCGCCGAATCCGCAGCAGTATGCTCAAGGAATATTATCCGGACCGCGCATTAATTGGGTTTTCAAGCTCGTCGCTTCGCCTAATATGCCGCGGATCTGGTCGACGGTATTGGGTGACTGACACGGATGGAGTTGGGAGAACCGGCGGCGGCCCGACACGATGATGTGGAAGACTTGGTACTGCGTGCGCAAGGCGGCGACGAACAAGCATTCAACAGGCTGATTACCGAGCAGTATCGCTTCATTTTTCGGGTGGCATTCCGCGTTCTCGGGCACAAGAGTGATGCAGAGGACGTCACGCAGACTGTGTGCATGCGCCTGGCCACAGCCCTTCCCAAATTCAACCGGCGGGCCAGCTTCACCAGTTGGCTCTACCGCATCACCATCAATGCCGCCCGAGATTTGCAGCGGTCACAGAAGCGCCGGCAGAAGCTGGCCGACGGCGCCGCAGCTTTCGTGCCGGACCATGGTGAAGCCGAACAGGAAACGGGGCGGCACCTCAACGATATCTGGAACACCATCCGGACCCTGCCGGAGAAGCAGCGGGATGCCGTGATCCTGGTTCATGGCGAAGGCCTGAGCCAGGAGGAAGCGGCGCGGGTCATGTCCTGCCAGAAGGTCACAGTTGCGTGGCACCTGCACAATGCGCGCAAGGCATTGAAGGAATTGCTATGATCAATTCCATGCCGACCGACCCGTTGATGAACCTCCCTCCTGACCACATACCTGAGCCCTCCCAGGCCCGGATGAATGAGACTGTCGCGGCGGCGCAACAGCTCTTCACAAGGCAACCGGTCAAACCAACAGGCGTGGTCGTGGCCCCCCGGCGTCAGTTCTTCGGCCGAACCTGGATGGAGGCTATCCTAGGCGCCGGTCTCGTCGCGGCTGCAGGCGTTGTCGCCTTCTCGCTCTCGCCAGCTTTCATGACCGCGGTGCCCCCCGGGTCAGAGCCCTTGCCGGCAGAGGCTTTCCGCACGGATATGCGCCAGACACCGGACATGCGGCCTGCCGATCTCGACATGATTGCCCCACTTGAGCCGGCTACCTTCGGTGACGTTCGACTGGGTGTCCGCAATGTCGATGACCGTTTCGGCGTCTATCTCGTCTACGACAATGGGCTTGAGGAGCAACTCCTGTCTGGCAACAAGGGCGTCGATGAAGCCATCAGCGTCACCAACGCGGTGCTGACTGACTGGAACGACCAGCAGGTCTTGTCCGTACGGTCCGGCTTCGGGGAACTGCAGCGCTGGGACGCTTTCGTCAGGGAGAGAATAGGCTTCACGCTCTCACCAGCGCTCAGCCGCATCATATGGGACGCTGCGGACCCGCAGGATGTGCAGAACCGCCTGGACGCCACGGGCGCTCCTGACTGATCCGGCCAAGAATGGTCGCCCTCGTGTCGTCTAACGGGAGACAGACACGAGGTGCCCATCATGACCAGCCGCCAATCGACGCTGCTCGCCGCTTTGGTGATTTTGACCGCAACCGGTGGAGCAGCGGCAGTCGCGAGCGCGCCCTCGATCCCGCTCAAGGTGGGCCGTACGGGGATTCATTGCTACGCCCAACCGTGTCCCTGGAACGGGATATGGCCCGCGAACCAGGCGGCTCAGCCGAAAAATCTCCTATGGAGTGGCCCCACCCCTCCGCCCATGACGGGCAAACCAGCAGATCTCGCCCGTGTCCGCAGCGACTACCTGGAGGGCTGTACCCTGGTTGAAGCAAGGTTCTCGGGAGGAGAACTCGCACTGGACAGGATCATCGGTAGCTGCTGATCAGGGCATAGAACACGGGCCCAATGCTGCTGGGCGGCAGCAGCTGAGGGCGTGAGAGAGGTTTTGATGCGCAAGACAATGGTGACAATAGCGGTCGTCGTGGTGGCAGGGCTCGGGGGAGCCGGCCTCTTTCTGAGCACCCGCGAAGACCCGGTGGCAACAGGAGAACTCAGCGAGGCGCTGCTGACGGCACCATCCGACGCGTCGGAGTTGACAGCGGTGTTCTCGCGGTACCTGCCTGCTGATATGCCCCTGGCCGCCCGGGAAGCCCTTCTCGATGAGAATGGGTTCGAGTGCAGCGTTGAAGAAGCCAATGTCGAAGGCAGCCGCTACCTCCGCTGCCTGCGTCCAACCCAAAGCACCGGCTATTGCCGGGGCATCAATTACTATGCCTATGAAACGGTTGATGGCCGGATCATTGAAACGCTGGGCTCACCCTATGACGCCAGCGGGGAGCGAAACCTCCTCGGACAATGCGGCAGCCCGCGGCAAGAGTACCTGACGGGTCGCGGATCGGGTGAATGAACTACGCGGTCAAACCGACGCGCTGCTCCACCACACTACACGCATGGTTCCCCGGTTCCTGAGACAATTGGAGGGCGAGCCAAACCTACCACAGCTGACTCTTGAACAGGATTTCCGGGTCGTCCTGTCCGTTACTATTGGCGTCCACAGCAAACTGCATCAACTGAAACCGACCGTCCCTGAAACCCCAAAGTGCAGCGCTGTAGCGCTGATCGTCTCCCGGCCATTGAACCTTTGACGACATAACACGTCGGTCTTCGTCATAGTCCGGTTGGCTCACCTGCCGGGCCTCGTGCCAGTCGATCCGCACCTGATCACGGGCGGGGCCAAAGTCAGTGTCGATTTCCGCCATGTTCGCGACGAAGGGCGTCAACAGCCGGATTTCCGACACGATCCCCTCATCATCGGCGAGCAGGTAAACCGAAGTCTTGGCCGTACAGGGCATTTGCAGCAAGAGAGCCTCGCGAGCAGCGGTCTCCTCGCCGATAGGCAGGTCGTGAACTGCTAGCGGCGCAAAGGAGGCGCCCGGGACATCGCAGCCGGTGGGCAGGTTGTCGACATGATGCTGCACGGCTTTGTCGATGGCCACTGCCTGCCAGGTCAGATCCTGGGCAACAGCCGCGCCGGACAGGAATAACAATACGAGCAGCGCGGGACCGGCATGGTGGTGGCGTGGCCTCAATGCGTGTCTCCTGCTTGTGTCGAACCAATCTGTAACGCTGCCAAGGCGCCGCGCGTATGCGCGTTGAGCACGGTATCAAAGATAGCAGGCCAACGGCGGGCCGTAGCCCGGGTTGGTTCCGCAAAGCGTTCCACGGTGGCCTTGTAATGGTTGGACAAGGGCCCGGCGGTTACGCCAAGGTTCATGTGCTCGCGTGTCGACGGGTCGGCGAACTGTTCGTCAGCGACAGCGCGCCAATACACGACCGGTGTGATGTCTCCAGGTGCGCTCATCCCAATCTCCATCCTGCTTGGTAAGACGGTTCTCGTGGCATGTTCTTGGTCAATGGTCCCTTATTGGGTCCAAGAGGTTGTCCCGAGCATGACGCGGCAAAAAATATGCTGCCAGCGCCCCCAGTAGGGCACAGGGACCTGCGTCTTACCTCGAGGGGGGCGAGGAGATTTGGCTTCCTGAACGGATGTCATGGTGGCCCCGAGCGCGATAGCAGCGGCCCCAACGCCGCCTGCCGCCTACTCCGGGATGGCGCACGAGACGCTGTAGCGGGCGACCTCTGGGGTGGAGGATGGTTCGCCTTCGCCCACGGTGACGACCGACAATTCGGCGAACTGGCCGGCATACCCAAAGCTGCAATAACCAAATCCGGTTCCCGAGCAGGACTGCACCTCGTGGATGCCCGCCGCTTTGAGTTCCTCGCTCCGCACGTCCACCGGCTCGTCCGGGGCGATGCCCAGCACCGGCCCCCACCCGGCGGATGCCAATGCGTCGCGAGCTTCGGAAATCGGAATTCCGTAGATGTTGGGCACTGTCGCCTTGCCATCGCAAAACCGCTCGACCGCGGCGAGGTTGCCAAGAGAAACCGCGCCGCTGGCGCCGATGCGCATGTCGACAACGGGCTGGGGAAGAAAGTCGCCACTCCAGATCCGGATAGCGGATTTCTCAAAGGCCTGGACGATGCCAATGCGTGAGCTTTTGCCCTTCTTGCCATAGACCAGCCAGCGCAACTGCTCGTCGTCGAAGACACCCACATTGCCGTCTGTCATCTGGCAGGAGCCGCTGGTGCCCGGCTCAAAGCCACCAATGAAGCTCACCACGTCCATGCCATTCAGGGAGACCTCTCCGGTCACAGCCCAGCCAAGGGCACTGGCAACTCTTCCACCTGCCGTTTGGGGCTCGATCGTCAGATGGTCGCAGGCCCCCGGCTCAACGAGCTGCGGCGGCGGAGGCAGTCGCGTCAGCGCGGTCGTGACAAGCCCGCCCGTCGTCGAAGATGCGGAGGCGGGTACGGCTCCGCTCACACTGGCTGCGTTCCACAGCAGCAATGCTGCTGCCACTCTGCCGAGATGCTGTCTCATCGTTCGTCTCCGATGTGATGTGATGCCGCCGGAGCTGGCAAATATCATGCTCGATCAGCAACCAGAAAGAAAACGCGTCCCCGCAAGAGGGCCCGGCTGCCGGGTGCAAAACGGCCATGGACTGGTCTCCTTGGAGCCCTCAGACGTGAGACGCCACCAAAGGCCAGAATATTAGTCGGCCAAGGCGAAATGGAGAGGAGCAACCAAGCGTAGCGCCTTCCTCATCGTCCTATAGATCAGCAAGCCATCCCATGCTTACCGACGGAGGATAGGACAAATAACGGGCACATCTCATCTTGGGCGTATCAGAGCCGGGCTGACCGGCTTCTGCATTGCGAGTTGCCTGCCGGTCATCGCCACGGCTGGCCAAACGGATATTGATCAGCGAGACAGCAGGCAGGCCGCGACCGCGTTTGCCGGCCATGTGGAGGCGATTATCGCTACCCTCCCGGTCAAGCGCGAGCAGTTCGAAGTGAGGATCAATCGGTGCGAAGGGCCACAGGGAGAAATGCGCGACGACATCTATGCCGTCTGGATCGGCACTCGGCTCGCCGCCGAACAGGATGACGCGGATCGCGTGCTTTTCTCGGTGCTCGACGACTGGCGGGAGCGGGACTGGGAGATAACTCGGAATCGCCTGCTGAACAACGGCGGCGTCAACATCGCTTCTGTCGACCCCCTGACCGGAAACAGCCACAGCTTCGATTCCGGTTTCGCCCCTCATCCCACACGCCATATCGTGGGCTATTTCAGCACCGTCTGCCTGCAAGATCCATCTGGAACCGCCGCATTCGGCCCAATAGGCCCAATGAACCCAGTTCAATCGCTTCCGGGTGGGACTAAGCGATGGAACGCCCCCTCCGGGCGGTGAGGGAGGGGACGAACACCCCAGAGCGCCCGATGAACTACTGCTTCGCGGGCTGGGTTGTTCGGACCGTGCTGTCAACTGTCGATCGACCCACTAGGAGATGAGCTATGACCAGCCATTTCACCGACCTGTTCATCAATCGCGAGCACCAGTTCAGCCTGGGAGTCGACGGAGAAACCGGCTCGCACTACTTGTCCACGCTCATAACCAAGTACGGTTTGCATCACCTTGCCCAATACGAGGCGTACTATCGCATTGAGGCCGAAGAGTTCATGCGCTTTCGCGATAATCCAGCTTTGGCGATAGAGTTCATCGATACCTGCCGCAGGAACGGGCATCAGGATCGTCTGATCGGCTAGTTGCCGAATTGATAGTCGCTGTCGAGCACAGCGGCATCGGCTACATCGCAAAGGGTGAACCCAGTAGCGCCCGTTCCCATTGAGGTCGCACCAAGAACGCCCGGGGTTCGATCTTCCTCTGTGTATCGAGAGCCTCCTGCCCGCACCGAGGAATTCGCAATGAAGCCGTTCACCGCCGTCCTTGTCGCGTGTCTTGCTGGTCTTGGGTTTGCCCAAGCGGAGGCGGATGACGATTACGACGCCTGCATGGCAGAAAGCGGAGGCGTGACGGTGGCCATGCTCGATTGCCTTGGCTCCGCCAGCGACCGCGTCCAATCCGCGATGGACACCCTGCTGCCCGAACACCGCCGCCGAGGGCGCCCGAGCAGGCCCGCGCGTTGGACGCCGCACACCGGGACTGGCAGACCTATCGGCAGTCAACCTGTAGCGCGGCAGCGACATTGTGGGGCGACGGCAGCTTCGCAGCCGTGACGGAGGCCGACTGCTCCCTGGAATTGACCCGTCACCGGCTTGACTGGCTGCAAGCCGTGCTGCCGGCCGAGCCTGAAATGTTCAACCACTGAACCAGAGGAAAAGGTCATGATCGGGAAAAGGAACCGAGCCCTCGCTGCCTTGATGTTGATGTTGGCTTCTGCGGGGATGGCAACGGCCACCGCAGGCCAACAGGAACCTGTCACACCGCCCATGTCGAGAACGTCAGAGGAGCTTTTTTCCGCCAGGTTGCAGAACGCCTTGACCACCGAGAACCTGGCCGAGGTGGAAGCCCTGCTCGCTGCCGGTGCGGACCCGAACGCGATTGACCCGGGCGGCAAGACTGCCGTACACCGCGCCGCCTTTGCCGATGATCCCCATCTGCTCGACATCGTCCTTGCTCATGGTGGGGACCCGAACGCGCGGGGACTGGCGGACACAACCCCGCTGGTTGATGCTATCCTGGCGAGATCTCATTCCCTCGAGAAGATTGAGAGGCTCTTGGCTGCAGGGGCAGATCCAAATTCAGCCGATCCGAATGGCGGCACACCGCTGCACACAGCTGCCCGTACCAACAACGGCAAAGCGATCCTCATCCTACTCAATGCTGGAGCGTCCCCGTTGGCGGAAACGGGTGGCGAAACCTTTCAGGCTTTCTATTTCGGCTATCCCCGCTCAATTCTCAACAACCGGGCACTGGCCGAACGCCGCGAGGTCAGAGATTGGCTCCAGCAAAACGGCATCTCCCTCGAGCCGCAAGCCGAGGCCGATGCGGAGTAGAAGATCGCCACTCACCGACCGCGTACCTAAAGCCGCAAAATTTCGTCGTCACCGGCCTCGCGGAAGTGGCGGAGAGGACGGTACTGCCGTCCAACCTTCTCTGACCTTCAGGTCGTGCTCCACCAGATAGCAGTGCTTATCGCAGCGGCCACCACCAATAG
>JAEZFJ010000003.1 GCA_023437755.1 Pseudomonadota bacterium | reverse complement strand
GTTGAGATACATGCAGGTCAGGACCGCGAAGACATAGGCCTGGACTGCACCGACGAGAAACTCGAGACCGGTGATGGCGATCGCCATGATCAGCGGCAGGATGGCGGCCACCCAACCGAAGGCACCGAGGCCCGCGATCATCATGACCATGAAGCCGGTGAACACCTTGAGGGTGATGTGGCCGGCAAGAATGTTGCCGAACAGACGAACCGACAGACTGATCGGACGCGAGAGGAAGGAGATGACCTCGATCGGCGTCACGATGGGGAGGATATAGCCCGGCACGCCGGCCGGCACGAAGAGCTTGAGGAACTTCGGGCCGTTCTTGACGAAGCCGTAGATGATCACGGTGATGAACACCATCATCGACAGCGCGAAGGTGACGATGATGTGGCTGGTGACCGTGAAGAAGTAGGGCACCATGCCCCACATGTTGGCAAAGAGGATGAAGGTGAACAGCGAGAACACCAGCGGGAAGAACTTCATGCCGGCGGTTCCGGCCGAACTTCGCACCATTCCGGCGACGAACCCGTAGAGCAGTTCGGCAGTGAGCTGCGCCCGCGTCGGCACCAGCTTGCGGCCCGAGGTCGCCAGCAGCAGGAAGGCCGAAATCGCCGCCACGGTCAGCACCATGAACAGCGATGAATTGGTGAAGGCAAAGGTGGTGCCGGTGCCTTCGGCTGCATCACCGCCAACGGTGAAGAGCTCGAAGATGTCATAGATGACAAACTGGTGGATCGGGTCAGTACCGGCCATAGAGCCCTCTAGGTGCCATCATCTATCGTTCAGCTCTTCGTCTTCCCCATCCGGACCGAGATCGGCACCGACTGGAGGAGGCGAAGCGGCATTCATTTCCGCCACCGCACGGATGACGTTCAGGATTCCAGCGGCAAAGCCCAGCCCGAACAGGATGAGCAAGCCCCAGGGGCTGGTTCCCAGGCCAAGATCGATGAGATAGCCGATGCCGGCCCCCACCATGATCGCGGCGACGAACTCGGTGCCGATGCGCAAGCCGCGCGCCAGTCCGCTCATCTCCGGGGAAGCATCGCGGGAGGCTCTGTCGTCCTCCTGCATCCGTTCCCGCTTGGCCGAGGCGATGCGCGATGCCAGATCCCGCGTCACCCCGCGAGCGCTGTCCGGCAGGTTCGGGTCGTCTTGCGAATTCGTCATCCGCCCGCTCCCCTTTTTGCCAGCTTTCCCGGGATTCCGGGGCGCCCTTTTTGGTCGCGCGCAACATAGTGGTGGCCCCAAACAGGGTCAAGGCGAGTAGCGCCCGGCTAAGTTGTTGTCGGATCGAGAGAATTCGAGGCCAGCGGGGGGTGCGGCATGCTGTCCACACGGGTGTGGCAGCGGAGTCGCGGGTACGAGGATGGATTCTGGGCAGGCGAAGCTGCCGTGGGATACCGGCTAGCTTGCTTCGCGGAAGCTTTCGGCGGTGGTGAGGTCCACGGAGACGAGCTGGGAGACGCCGCGTTCGGCCATGGTGACGCCGAACAGGCGGTCCACTCGGCTCATGGTGATCGGGTTGTGGGTGATCACCATGAAGCGGGTGTTGGTGCGCTGGCGCATGGAGTCGAGCAGGGTGCAGAAGCGTTCGACATTGGCGTCGTCGAGCGGGGCATCGACTTCGTCGAGCACGCAGATCGGGGCGGGGTTGGTGAGGAACACCGCAAAGATCAGCGACATGGCGGTGAGCGCCTGCTCGCCGCCGGACAGCAGGGTCATGGTCTGCGGCTTCTTGCCGGGCGGGCGGGCGATGATCTCGAGGCCCGCTTCCAGCGGATCGTCGCTTTCGACGAAGCTGAGTTCGGCCGTGCCGCCGCCAAACAGGGTGGTGAACAGCTCCTGGAAGTGAGCGTTGACCTGGGTGAAGGCTTCGGTCAGGCGGGCGCGGCCCTCGCGATTGAGCGACTGGATGCCGGTCCGCAGCTTGGCGATGGCCTCGATCAGGTCGTCACGGTCGGCGACCATGGTGTCGAGCCTTTCCTGAACCTCGATCGCTTCCTTCTCGGCGGACAGATTGACCCCGCCCAAACGCTCGCGCTCGGCCTTGAGGCGGTCGAGGCGCTGTTCCACCTGCGGTTCGGGCGGCAGCGGGTCGCTCGGCTTGATGCCCGAGGCCTCAAGCGTCTGCTGGGCGGTGATGCCGATGGTTTCCTCGGTGCTGCGCTCGATCTGCTGGCGCTGCGCGATCAGGCCGCGGACCCGCTCTTCGAGGCGGGTGAGTTCGACCCGGGCATTGGTGAGGGCTTCGCCGGCGGCCTTGACGGCGCGGTCGGCCTCGCGCCAGCGGGTTTCGGCGACGGCAAGGCTGTCGCCGGCGGCCCGGTGTTCGACCTTGGCGCTTTCGATCTGTTCCTCGAGCTGGGCCTTGCGCGCGGCGAAGCCATCCGGGGTTTCGGCGGAGGAGGCAAGCTGGGCTTCGACCTCGGCGCCGCGCTCGTCAAGAGTTGCGAGCTGACCGGCAGCGCTGTCGCGGCGGCGCCGCCAGGCCTCGGCGTCACGGGTGAGCTGGGCACGCCGATTGTCGCGGAGACGGGCGGTGGTTTCGAGGCTGGAGAGGCGGACCCGCGCCTGCTCGGCGGCGTCCCGCAGGGAGGCGAGCCGGGTTTCGAGGGTCCGCGCCGCGTCTGCGGCTTCGTCTTCCGTTCCGGTGGAGGCCAGAGTGGTCTCGGCTTCCTTGAGGGCGATCGTCGCCTCATCAAGGCTGGCATTGAGGCGCTGGCGGGCCTCGGCCAGGGCCGACTGGCGGGCGGCGAGGTCACCCATGCGCCGCTGCGCCTGGTCGACGCCGGACTGGGCGGCAGCGATGGCGTGCTGGGCGGCGCGCCAGGCGTCGCGGCGCTGGCGCTCCTCGGCTCGCGCCGTATCGACAGCGGCGGTTGCAGCTTCGACGTCGCGCCGGCGGGCGTTGCGCTCCTGACGAATGCGCAGGATGTCCTCGTCGAGCTCGGCAAGACGGTTGCGCTGCGCCAGGCGTTGGGCGGCAGGCGAGGGGGCATCAGCCGCGGCAACGAACCCGTCCCAGCGCCAGAGGGCGCCATCGAGGGTGACCAGCTTCTGCCCCGGCTTGAGGGCCCGCATCACGGCTGGGCCGTCGACGGGCGAGACCAGGCCGATCTGGTCGAGCCGGCGCTTGAGGAGCGGCGAGCCGGTGACATAGCGGCTGAGCGGCTCGGCTGCCTGCGGCAGGGCGGGATCGTCGGTGTGATCGATGGCAACCGACCAGTGGATCGGAGCGCCGGCGTCGGAGCTGGCTTCAAGATCGTCCCCGAGGGCAGCGCCGAGCGCGGTTTCGTAGCCGGGGGCGACCTTGAGGTCGTCGACAATGGCGGGCCAGAGGCTGGCGTCGCCGACATTGAGCATCTTGGCGAGCGTTGCCGCCTCGGCTTCGAGGCGGGTGAGGCTGGAGTCGATCTCGACAAGCTTGGGACGCAGCGCGGCGAGACTCGCCTGGGCCGCGGCCGACGCCTCTTCGGCGGCGATGGCGGCGGCTTCGGCGGTGCCGGCTTCCGCTTGCGCGGCTTCGAGGGTGGCGCGGCGAGCGGCAAGGTCGGCATCGGCGGAAAGCGCGGCGGCCACGGTGGCGGTTTCGCTCTCCACC
>JAEZFJ010000486.1 GCA_023437755.1 Pseudomonadota bacterium | reverse complement strand
GATCAACAACACCGCTGGAACTCCCTCCGGTGCAACGTGCAAGAGCGAGTAGCCTAGGAACTGCCCAGCCTCACTGTCAATGAGTTTCAGGAACGGCAGAACTGCTGTATTTTTGTTTCAGAGATTGTGGCTGATCGCCAGTCGCCGACACCGGGCACGGTGCCCGCGACCTGATAGGAGGGAGCCGGTTTGGGCATTCAATCAACGATCGAAGCGTCCACTGACCGGCTTACGCCGGCCATGCGCCGCGTCTCCGAGGTTATTCGTGAGAACCCCGGCATTGTGCTCGATCGCACCATTTCCGATCTCGCAAGCGCCAGCCAAACCTCGGTCGCTACCGTGGTCCGGTTCTGCCGCACTCTCGGGCTGACGGGTTATGCGCAGTTGCGCATGTCTTTGGCCACCGAGCTCGGCCGCGAAGCAGCGCAGTTTGGCAACGGCATGACGCTCGGCGCCGAGATGGCCCAATCCGACACCCTGCAGGAGATGGCGTCCAAGATCGCCTCGCTCGAAATGCTGGCGATCGACGAGACGGTGTCGAGCCTCGACTTCCGGGTGCTGGAGCGCGTCGTTGCGGCGCTGGATGGCGCCCAACGAATCCTGCTGTTCGGTATCGGCGCGAGCCAGTTCGTGGCGCAGGACCTACACCACAAACTGTTCCGCATCGGTCGCAATGCATTTCTCCTGGCCGATCCGCACGAAGCGTGGTCAGCCGCCTTGCTCTCGCCCCCCGGTACGGTAGCCATCGGCTTTTCCCATTCAGGCAGTACCGCCGATACGGTGCGCTATCTTGAGATTGCGCGCAGGGCAGGGGCGCTGACAGTGGCCATCACCGGTACCCCCGATTCCATGCTGGCGCGGGCGGCCGACGAACGGCTTATCAGCCACGCGCGCGAAAGCCGCCTGCGTGCGGGAGCCATGGTCAGCCGCATGGCTCAGCTCGCGATCGTTGACTGCCTGTTCCTTGGCATTGCCCGGCTGAGCTATGACGAAACGGTCGACGCACTGCTCAGAACCCGAGACGTGACACACTCACGCTGAGGCCGCGCTCCAGCCCGCTCGGGACGGCTGTCTCGTTTAGCGGCCGAAAACAAGACCTTGGCAGGTCTACCCCGGCTGCCAGGTCGGCGTGATGCAGAAGGGGCTGCCGGGTACGGTCAGCAGCAGGCCAAGCAGACCAGCACCGACCAGCATGGCGCCGGCGGCAAGCCGGCCGGGCCGATGGCGGCGATCTGCGGCCTTGAGCAGGGTGAGCGTGGTCACCACCACTGCAGGCACCGTGCCGAGCCCGAAGGACAGCATCAGCAGTCCGCCCATCCAGGGGTCACCGGTCAGCAGCGAGTTGAAGATCGCCGCATAAACCATGGCGCAGGGCGTCAGACCCCAGACAATGCCAGCCAGCAGCGCCACTTCCGGCCCTCCGGCGGACGCCGCCATGCGATAGCGCGCCAGCCCACCAGCCAGTGGAGCAAGCACGCGGTCGGCACCCGCCAGTGCGGGGGTCAGTCCAGCCGTCGCCAGACCCGTCCACACGATCACCAGGGCGGCGACCCACTGCATGGCCTGGTGCATCACTGCGAGGTTCAGGCTGGTGTAGAGCGACGCGCCCAGGAAGCCGAACGTGACGCCGAGCCCGGCGTAAGCCGCCACCCGGCCCAATTGCAGGGTAGCGAGGCGCACCAGCAGCGATCGCCTGTCCGTCTCCCCCGGCGTTGCCATCATAAGCGTGCAGCCGATCGGCCCGCACATGCCGGCGCAGTGCAGGCTCGCGCCGAGGCCGAGCAAGAGGCCCCAGATGACGGGCGAGGGGATCATGCAAAGGCAATCCGCGCAGAAAGAACCTTCGCCGAAGCTGCTGCGGAACGGCGTCGGCTGCCTTGACCTAGATCAAAGCCCGTCGGTTCGCGCCCCACTATCCAGACACTCGGCGGCAGTGCGGCCGCACAAGATTCTTCGGGGGCTCCGGTGAGATATACGGGTTGGATAATCGGGCTGGGAGCAGGGACCCTCGGGGCGCTGCTGCTGTCCGGCTTGGCCGTGGACGATGCGTTCCGCGTGCATATGGGTCTGCTCGGCGTGGTGCTGGGCTTGGCTACCATCGTCGCCATGCGGCTGCCGCAGCCGAGCGCGATGGCGCTGGCAACCGAACAGGGCGGCTACATGGACGGGCCGGTCCGGGTCGGCACCATCCTGACCGTGTTCTGGGGGGTGGTGGGTTTCACCGTCGGCCTCGTGGTGGCGCTGCAGCTCGCCTATCCCGACCTCAACCTGGACCCGTGGTTCACCTTCGGTCGCATGCGGCCGCTCCACACCTCCGCGGTGATTTTCGCCTTTGGCGGCACGGCGCTGATGACCACGTCCTTCTACGTGGTGCAGCGCACCACCAGAGCCCGGCTGTTCGGCGGCGACCTCGCCTGGTTCGTGTTCTGGGGCTACCAGCTGTTCATCGTGCTGGCCGCCACGGGGTACCTGCTCGGCATCACCCAGAGCCGGGAATACGCCGAGCCCGAGTGGTATGTGGATCTGTGGCTGACGGTGGTCTGGGTCGGCTATTTCCTGGTGTTCTTCGGCACCATCCTGCGCCGCAAGGAACCCCACATCTACGTGGCCAACTGGTTCTACCTGGCCT
>JAEZFJ010000209.1 GCA_023437755.1 Pseudomonadota bacterium | reverse complement strand
AACGACGTGGCCGAAGCCAACAACCTCTCTACCTTCACCGAGTTCGGGGAGTGGGTATCCGGTGGTGGCGAGGTCAAGCTCGCGGCATCCGCCGAGTTCGTGAACTCCCCGGCAGCGCTGCCGAAGTTCCAGGAGGTGTATGGCTTCACCCTCGCGCCGGATCAGTTGGTGACGCTGTCTGGTGGTGACACCGCCGCGACCATCGCCGCCGCTGCTCGACAGACCGACGGGGTCAATGCCGCCATGGTCTACGGCACCGACGGGGGTATCGCCCCTTCGGGCCTGACAGTGCTCGAAGACGACAAGGGCGTGCAGCCGGTCTACCAGCCGGCCCCGATCATCCGTGAGGAAGTGCTCACCGAGCACCCGCAGATCGAGGAACTGCTGAAGCCGGTCTTCGAGGGACTGACGCTGGAAGTGCTGCAGGAGCTCAATGGCCGCGTGCAGGTCGGCGGCGAAGGCGCTGCGGCCGTCGCCACCGACTACCTGACGCAGAACGGTTTTCTGGACTGACGCTAGCGACCGGCGCCGAGCTCACCGCCGGCGCCTAGCGCGTCATCCTCGGCTTGACCCGAGGGCGACGCACTTGTCTGATGCCGTGAAGTGAAAAGCTCTCGGGCCAAGCCCGAGGGTGCCGGCTGGTGCGGAGGCGGCCCCTGGTCGGTCTCTGCTGGCCGGCGTGGAGAGTATGAAGCCAGCATGAGCATCTCCAGCACTGCCACTTTGCACCCCGCACGTCGCTACGCACTCGACAAGCTCGGCCTTCTCGTTGCCGTGCTGGCGGTTGCCGGCGCTTTTCTGCCTTTCGCCACCTTCCGTCCGACCCGGATTGCGGGGGGCGAAGCGCGATATCTGCTGGAGGCACTGCCGGGCTTTGCCGGCTGGCTGGTGACCGGCGCCCTGTTGGTGGGGGGCGTCGCCGCGTTGCTGCGCTTGACACCGTTGATCCGCCTGGGCGTCGGACTGATGGTGCTGGCGCTGCTGCTGGTCGCCATCGGTTGGTCGGCGACCTATCTCACACCAGCCGACAACACCTTCGCCCGCGTGGGCGCGGGCGGCGGGTTGTGGGTTTGGCTGTTCGCCTTTGCACTGCTGGTGACAGATGCCCTCGCGCGCAGGAAGCTCGCGCCTTGGTTGCGGATCGGCATGCTGGTGCTGGTGGGGGCCGGCCTAGCGCTGCTGCTGATGAGCGGAGCGTGGCGGGACCTCTCCATTCTCAAGGAATACAGCACTCGTGCGCCGGCCTTCTGGCAGGAGGGGCAGACGCATCTGTGGCTTGCCTTCGGCTCGGTGGCGGTGGCAGCCGTCGCCGGCATTCCGCTCGGCGTCCTTTGCTACAAGGTCAAACCGCTGCGCGCTGCGGTGCTGAACGTGCTCAACATCGTCCAGACGATTCCCTCCATCGCCCTGTTCGGGCTCCTGATCGCTCCGCTGGCCTGGGTTGCCGCGAACGTACCCGGGGCGAGCGCTATCGGCATCTCCGGCATTGGCGCTGCGCCGGCCTTCGTGGCGCTGTTCGCCTATTCCCTGCTGCCGGTGGTGTCCAACACCGTGGTCGGACTGCTTGGCGTATCACCGCCTGCAGTGGAAGCCGCCAGGGGCATGGGAATGACCGGATGGCAGCGGCTCACGGGCGTCGAGCTGCCGCTCGCCTTTCCGGTAATCCTGACGGGCATCCGCATCGTCCTCGTGCAGAATATCGGCCTCGCCACCATTGCCGCGCTGATCGGCGGAGGCGGGTTCGGCGTGTTCGTGTTCCAGGGCATCGGCCAGACCGCAATGGACCTGGTGCTGCTCGGTGCCGTGCCGACCGTAGGCCTAGCGTTTGCTGCCGCAGTCGTGCTCGACGCCATCGTGGACATGATTTCGCGCGGGGGGCGCGCCGCATGATAGAAATCGACGGCATCACCAAAGCCTATGACGGCACCGTGGTGGTGGACCAGGTGAGCCTGACCATTCCTGCCCACAGCATCTGCGCGGTGGTCGGCACGTCGGGCTCCGGCAAGACCACGCTGCTCCGGATGATCAACCGTCTGGTGGAGCCGAGTGTCGGACAGATCCGCATCGACGGCGAGGACGTGTCCACTGTTCCCGCTTATCAGCTCAGACGGCGCATCGGCTATGTGATCCAGGGCCACGGCTTGTTTCCGCATCGCACCGTGGCTCAGAATATCGCCACCGTGCCGAGACTGCTCGGCTGGGACCAGGCAAAGACGGCGGCGCGCGTCGATGAGTTGCTGACCCTGTTCCAGCTCGATCCGGCACAGTATCGCGATCGGCTGCCGCATCAGCTCTCCGGCGGGCAGCAGCAGCGCGTCGGCGTGGCACGGGCGCTTGCGGCCAAGCCCAACATTCTCCTGATGGACGAGCCCTTCGGCGCGCTCGATCCGGTCATCCGCGCCAAGGCGCAGGAAGACCTGCTGTCGATCCAGCGCCGCTTCGGCACCACTATTGTGCTGGTCACCCACGACATGGAGGAAGCCATCCATCTCGGCGACCGCATCGCCGTCATGGACAAGGGCAGGCTGCTGCAGTTCGCCCCGCCCGCCGAAATCATCGCCAATCCGGCCACTCCCTTCGTCGCCGAACTGATCGGCACCAGCGAACGCCCGTTCCGCCTGCTGTCGCTGGCCCGGGTGTCCGACTATATCGAACCGGGCGAGGGCGCGGGTGCGCCCATCGATGCCGGCGCCTCGCTGCGCGATGCCTATGCCGAGCTGCTGTGGTC
>JAEZFJ010000355.1 GCA_023437755.1 Pseudomonadota bacterium | reverse complement strand
CTATAACCCAGAGCTTATCGGGATGTTGCCCCCAGGCTCACTTCTGACGGCAACGGCGGCAAAGCATAACCAGCGACCTCATGAGCAAGCCCATCATCGATCCGCGTATCCGCCTGCGCCACATCGTGTGCTTTCTGGAGGTGGCGCAATTGGGATCTATGGCTGGCGCCGCCCAGGCCCTCAACATCAGTCAGCCCGCTGCCACCAAGACCATTCAGGAACTCGAGGCGCTGCTCGGGGGGCAGCTTTTCGATCGCAGCCGACGCCGGCTGTCGCTGACCCCTTTCGGTGATGTGTTCCTCCAATATGCCTCGACAAGCATCGCGGCCCTGCGCCAGGGGATCGACGCCGCCAAGGGCGCAGGCGAGACTGCCGTGGTTCGTGTCGGTGCGCTCCCGACGGTGTCCGCAAGAGTGCTGCCGGAGGCGGTGCGGGCTTTCTACGAGAAGGCAAATGGCGCCACCACGCGCATCATCACCGGGCCCAATGGCTACCTGTTATCGCTGTTGCGCACCGGAGACGTGGACCTCGTCATCGGCCGCATGGCCGAGCCAAAGGCTATGGTGGGGCTCGCCTTCGAGCACCTTTATTCGGAGCGCGTGGTGCTGGCGGTCCGGCCCGGCCACCCGGTGCTGGAACAGCGCAACTTCAGTCTACGGATGATCGAGGGCTATCAGACCCTCATGCCCACTCCGGGCTCGGTCATCCGGCCCCTGGTGGAACGCATCCTGCTCTCCCATGGCGTGACGCAGTTGCGGACCGAGATCGAAACCGTCTCCAATGCCTTCGGCCGGTCCTATGTCCGCCAGACCGATGCGATCTGGATCATCTCGGAAGGTGTGGTGGCAAAGGATATCGCCGAGGGATATCTGGCGGTGCTGCCCATCGACACCAGCGAGACCGTGGGGCCGGTGGGCTTCACCACCCGCATCGACACTACTCCGAGCATCGCTGCCACCGGCCTGATGCAGGCAGTTCGCAGCGTGACGCAGCACTTGCTGGAGGAGGACGGCTAGCCGTCCAGCATCTGCCGGCGCAACCTGGCCGGAGAGGCACCAAACAGACGGGTGATGAACCGGGTGAAATAGGCCGGATCGTCATAGCCGAGCTGTGCCCCGATCTGCTTGATGGATAGCGTCGTGAACAGGAGCTGGCGTCGCGCCTCAAGCGCCAGGCGTTGCTCGATCAAGGCGAGTGGCGGCAGGCCGAACACCTCCCGGCACACCCGGTTGAGGTGGGTGTGACTAACCCCCAGCTCCGCCGCATAGTCCGACACCCGCCGCGAGTCTCTGAAGCGTTTCTCGACCAGGTCGCGAAACTGGCGGGCGATCTGCCGGCTGCGAACGGCGCCCTGCTCGGGATGGCCGCTCTTCAGCACCCGGCGCAGCGCAACCTGCAGCAGCATCAGATGCGCCCGCATCGCGACGTCATGGGCGGCCCCGGGCCGGTCCGCCTCGGCAATGAGCCGTTCCAACGCTGCACCAACCTCTCCGCACTCGCCGGTCACGGCAGCCGCCTCGGGAGGGGGCAGGCCGTAACCCTCCAGGTCGCGCTCGATCAGCGTGACCACGACCCCCCGCACATCCTCGCTGAAGCCATACCCGTGAATCGTACCGGACGGCACGACGACCACGCTCTCGGGATGCAGCACGGTGCGCTGGCCATCCAGCACCACTTCACCTTCGCCAGCGACCAGGTGCAGGACCTGCAGGAAGTGATCGTGACGGTGCGGTGAGATGCGGTAGTCGTGCAGGCGGCTGCGCGCCTGGATGGTCTCCCAGTGCAACCAGTCCTGCTGCCGCTCGCCCGCTGCTTCACCGTAGAGCGCGTATGTCGGGATCTCCTGCATGTTCAGATAGTGCAAGAGATTGTGCACCGAGTCCATTCATTGCCGCCGCCGTCCATCGCATCCTCCGCGCCAAGTTGAGGAGGAAATAATGCGCACGCAGGTGGCTATCATCGGGTCCGGTCCAGCGGGGCTCATGCTGGGGCAGTTGTTGTCACTCGCCGGGATCGACAACGTCATTCTGGAGCGCAAGAGCGCTGACTATGTCCTTGGACGCATTCGCGCCGGTGTGCTGGAACAGGGATCGGTGGCTCTGCTGGAGCGCGCCGGAGTTGCCGATCGCCTGCGCCGCGAAGGCCTCGTGCACCACGGCACCGACCTGACCTTCGACGGGGATCGGTTCCGCATCGACTTCACTGGCCTGGTGGGGCGCCATGTCACCGTGTACGGGCAGACTGAAGTCACCCGCGACCTGATGGAGGCGCGGACAGGCACCTCGATCTACGAGGCCGAGGATGTCGAACTGCATGATTTCGACGGTAAGCCCTGGGTGACCTGGAACAAGGACGGGGCCACGCACCGCCTCGACTGCGACTATATCGCGGGCTGCGACGGCTATCACGGAGTCAGCCGCGCCAGCCTGCCGGAAGCGGCGCTGACCACTTTCGAACGGGTCTATCCGTTCGGCTGGCTCGGCGTGCTGGTCGACAAGCCCCCCGTGGCCGAGGAATTGATCTACGCCCATCACGAGCGCGGCTTCGCCCTGTGCTCACAACGATCCCCGACCCGCAGCCGCTACTATGTGCAGGTCCCAGCCGACGAGAAGGTCGAAGGCTGGAGCGACGAGCGCTTCTGGGATGAGCTGCGGCGGCGGCTGGACCCCGGCACCGCCGAGTCCCTGCAGACGGGCACCTCGATCGAAAAATCGATTGCCCCTCTCCGCAGCTTCGTGGCCGAACCTCTCCGCTTCGGGCAGTTGTTCCTGGCGGGTGATGCCGCCCACATCGTGCCACCGACCGGAGCCAAGGGTCTGAACCTGGCCATGAGCGACGTCGCCATGCTGGCCGAAGCGCTGGTCGAGTTCTACGGCGAACGCTCGTCCGCAGGGCTGGAGTTCTATTCGGCCAAGGCCCTGTCACGCATCTGGAAGGCCGAGCGCTTCAGCTGGTGGATGACATCCCTGCTCCACACCTTCCCCGAAAACGGCCCGTTCGGTCGGCGCATCCAGCGCGCCGAGTTCGACTATCTCGTTGGTTCGGTGGCGGCACAGCAGAGCCTGGCGGAGAACTACACAGGTCTGCCGGTCTGATCCTCAAAAAAGAGTGCCCCGCCG
>JAEZFJ010000317.1 GCA_023437755.1 Pseudomonadota bacterium | reverse complement strand
GCGTCACTCTCCACCAGGGTGAGAAGCCACGCGAACAGCGCCAGCGAAGCCATCCCCGGCGCGACCCACCAGGCGGACCGCTCCAGCCGCAACCATGCCCAGAAGGCGAAGCATCCGGCGATCTCGGCCAGTGCGGCCCCCGAATAGGCAAGAAGGGTTCTGCTCATCGGCAACGCTTGGCCCGATTGAACGCGGGCGCCAAGTCGTTTTGGGCGGTTGAAGAGGTGGGAGATCGGGGCTGTTCACCCGGCTACGCATCATCCTCCGGCGCGAATACCTCGCCCTTCTCCGCCAGCCGCACGTTGGCGCGGTCGGCCGGCAGATCCCGCAGATCACGGTAATCCCTCAGAAGCCGGTGGAGATCAGCGCGCGCCGGATCGGCGGGCTCCGGTGCTCCCGGATCGAAGCCCTCCACCGCTCTCTCGACTTGCTGGTCCAAGACGGCACGGTTGCCCGGGTCGAGCCCCTCGACGCGTGCGAGGAGGTCGGCAATGGCCGCACGCTTCGTCTCCAGCTCCGTCATCGCTCACCCTCACATCCACGCGCGAGAACATCGCCCGAATCCGGTCGCGGTTCCGCCACGACGCCCTCGCGGATCTCCAACCGACAGAGCGGATTGGTGCGGCATGACCCTGCTGGTCACGAGGAGACGCTGTCAGGCACGATGCGCCAGCGGCCCGCCCGGCTCTTGCGCAGGCGCCATGTGCGGGTGATGCCGGCCGCGCTCGACCACGCTGACGGGCGATTCACGTCTTCCGCGCCGGCGCTTCCCTACGAGATGCCGCGCGGCGCTGAATTGCCGGGGCCTCGCCGCGTCGGGTAGCGAAAGGCGCCGAACCGAAACCGTGTCACTCCCGTGTCGGTAATCCCGTCTCGATGATCCGCGCCCAGAGGGAGGCGCCGTAGGGGATGGCGGCGGCGTTGAAGTCGTATTCCGGGTGGTGCAGGCCGGCGGAATCACCGTTGCCCATGAAGATGTAGGCGCCCGGCCGATGGGCGAGCATGTAGGAGAAATCCTCCGCCGCCATCATCGGCGCAACGTCGCGCTGGACCCGCTCTTCACCGACGACCTGCGCGGCGATGTCGGCCATGAAGTCGGTCTCGGCTGGATGATTCTCGGTCGCCGGGTAGCCGCTGGCGAAGTCGATGTCCGCCCGCGCACCGAAGGCTGCCGCGACGTTCTCGGCGATCGCGGCGAGACGCTCGCGCATCAGGCCGCGAACGGCTGGCGTCAACGCCCGCAGGGTGCCGCGCAATTCCGCCGTCTGGGGCAGTACGTTGAAGGCCTCACCAGCCTCCACGGCGCAGACGGAGACGACGGCCGAATCGAGCGGATCGATGTTGCGGGCGCCGATGGATTGCAGAGCCACCACGATGTGGCTCGCCACCACCACGGTATCGACCGCCGCCTGCGGCAGGGCTGCATGCCCGCCCCGGCCCTCGATGAGAATCGTGAAGCGGTCGGTCGAAGCCATGATCGGGCCGGAGCGGATGGCGAAGGTGCCGAGCGCTTGGCCGGGGATGTTGTGCAGGCCGTAGACCGCCTCGACCCCGAAGCGCTCCATCATCCCGTCCTGCACCATCGCCTCCCCGCCGCCGCCGCCCTCTTCCGCCGGCTGGAAGATCAGGATCGCGCGCCCGTCAAAATCGCGGGTCTCGGCGAGGTACTTGGCGGCGCCGAGTAGCATGGCGGTGTGCCCGTCATGGCCGCAGGCGTGCATCTTGCCGGGAGTCGTGCTGGCATAGTCGAGGCCGGTCGCCTCGAGGATAGGCAGCGCATCCATGTCGGCGCGGAGGCCGACGACGTGGCCGCGCGTGTCGCTGCGTCCCTTGATGACGCCGACCACGCCGGTGCGGCCGATGCCCTCCACCACTTCGTCGCAGCCGAACTCGCGCAGCTTTGCCGCCACCAGCGCCGAGGTGCGGTGGGTGTCGTACATGGTCTCGGGGTGCGCGTGGATGTCGCGGCGCCAGGCGGTGATCTCGGCGTGGAGCTCGGAAATGCGGTTCTTGACGGGCATGCTGGTCCTCCTGCTGTCGAAGGGTGTGCCCCAGGCCGGTGCCGGACGCCACCGCTTCATAGGTCGAAAGCGGCAACGGGGTTGCGGGCGGCGGCACACGTACTATGCTGCACCGACCCGATCGGCCTTGAGGGCGATATGGCAATTCTCGCAGTGGCAATCATGGGGGCCGTGATCGGCCTCGCCTTCTGCCTGCTCGACGTGAGCTGGGGCACCATGCGCTTCTTCGCCGGCTGGTTCGACGTGCCCCCCGCCACCATGCTGCTCCTCGGCGCCGTCGGCGGCGCCCTGGTCATCAGCGCCGAGTTCTGGCTCGCCACCGCCGTCTGGCAGGCACTGACGTCTGGCTGATCGTGGGGAAGTGGTGCCCGGGACCGGAATCGAACCAGTGACACGCGGATTTTCAATCCGCTGCTCTACCAACTGAGCTACCCGGGCATCCGAACGCCCGGGGGCGTCGAAGTTGGCGCGTTATAGGGGGCAAAACCGGGTCGCGCAAGCGCCAATGCGCGGCTTTTCCGACGCGATATCAAGCTCGCCTGCGGCCTTTGGATGGTTGCGCGGTCCGGGGTGGCCGCTAGGGTGTCGCACGTGTTTTCCAAGGAGTGCGGAATGCTTGAGGACCTGAGGGGCAAACGGGCCCTGATCACCGGATCATCGACGGGAATCGGCGCGGCGGTGGCGCGGGAGTTCGCCCGGCTGGGGGTCGCGGTGGCGGTGCATGGGCACAAGAACGCCGCGGCCGCAGAGGCACTTGCGGCGGAGATTCGTGCCGCCGGCGGCAAGGCCGTGGTGGTACTTGGCGACGTCAGCAAGGCCAGCGAGGCGGAGCGAATCGTCGCCGAGGCGGTGGCGGGGCTCGGCGGGCTCGACATCCTCTGCAACAATGCCGGGGCGATCCTCGAGCGGGTGACGAATGCCGGGTTCGACGAGGCAAAGTACGAGGCGGTGTACGACCTCAACGTCCGCTCGGTGCTGGCGGTGACGAAGGCGGCCTATCCGCACCTCAAGGCCGCCGGCGGCGGCTCGATCATCAATACCGGGTCGGTGGCGGGGCGATTCGGCGGCTTCGGCGGCTCGGCGGTCTATGCCTCGGCCAAGGCCGCGGTGCATTCGATCACCCGCAACGCGGCGCGGGAATTCGCACCCGACGGCATCCGGGTGAACGTGGTAGCGCCGGGCTTCATCATCACCCCGTTCCATGCGTCGACGCCACAGAGCGTGAAGGACTCCGCGGCAGCGCAGATTCCGATGGGCCGGCTGGGTACGGCCGAGGACTGCGTGGGGGCGTACGTGTTCCTCGCGGCCGGGTCGATGTCGGGCTACATCACCGGACAGATCATCGACGTGAATGGCGGGCAGTTGATGCCGTAGGGCCAGGCGTGCCGAAGCACCCGGCGGCCGTCGGCCCCGGGGGTTCCCCTAGTCGGTTCGCCGCATCGGATGCGGCGTGGGCGGGACTTCGTCCCGAAGCCGGTAGACCGGCAAAAGCAGGCATGGGACTAGCGCCCCGCCCATACGCGATCGGTTTTATGCCTCCGGCCGCTACGACTACCGTAGCGCAAGACCCCGAAAACCCATGGCGCGGCGGCCCGCCCCATGCCCGAACCCTCATCCGCGACGCTCCGTCAGCGCCTCGCATCGGTGAGGTGAGAGGGATCATGCCACGGGGCCGGATCGCGGGGATAAGTTTCCGCCCTAGTCCTCGTCGTCTTCGCGCTGACCGGGCTTGGCGGGGGCGTCGGAGGGGTCGTCCTCGACCGGCTCGGCGGGGATGACGTAGCTGCCGCTGAGCCAGCGGTTGAGGTCGATGTCGGCGCAGCGGGCCGAGCAGAAGGGGTGGTATTGCTGGCTCGATGGCTTGCCGCAGATCGGGCAAGGGCGCGTCGGCCTGAGCCTGATGATCTCGGCCATCAGACTGCCGACATGGCCGACTGGTTCAGCCAGTTGAAGTGCACCGGGTAGCCCTCGCCGGCGAGCAGCCCGACCGTCTCGTTGAGCGGCAGGCCGACCACGGCCGAATAGCTGCCCTGCAGCTTGATGACGAAGGCCCCGGCGATGCCCTGGATAGCGTAGCCGCCGGCCTTGTCGCGCCACTCGGCGCTGGCCAGGTAGCTCTCGATCTCGCGGTTGCTGAGGCGCTTGAAGCGCAGGCGCGTCTCCACCACGCGCTTGCGCATGCTGCCCGAGGGGGTGAGCATGGTGACGCCGGTATAGACGCGGTGCGAACGGCCCGAGAGCAGGCGCAGGCACATGCTCGCCTCCTCCATCGTCTCGGCCTTGGGCAGGATACGACGGCCGACCGACACCACCGTGTCGGCGGCGAGCACCAGCGCGTTGGCGGCGATGCCCGTCGTCCTGGCCTTGTGCTGCGCGGCGATGGCCTTCTGGTCGGCAAGGCGCTGCGCGAGCTTGCGCGGCAGCTCGTTCTTTTCGGGCGTCTCGTCGATGTGGGCGGGCACCAGGTGCTCGGGCTCGATGCCGATCTGGTTCAGCAGGGCCAGGCGGCGCGGCGAGGCGGACGCAAGGATGAGCTCGGGACGGGCGGCCATAGGTTCCCCCTGAATACCGCTGCTAGCGGAAGCGGTAGGTGATGCGGCCCTTGGTCAGGTCGTAGGGGGTCATCTCGCACAGCACCTTGTCGCCGGCGAGGACGCGGATGCGGTTCTTGCGCATGCGGCCGGCAGTGTGGGCGATGATCTCGTGTTCGTTCTCGAGCTTCACGCGGAACGTCGCGTTGGGCAGCAGTTCGGTGACGACGCCCGGGAACTCGAGCACTTCTTCCTTAGCCATACTCTCTCCTGAAACGGCCCTAAACGCGGCACTCTGCAATGTCAGGGCTGGAATTAGGGCGCACCTATACTGGAAGCGTCCCTGTTTGTGAACAATGATATGGGCCCGATCACCCCGAAGTTCCAGAGCCTGGGGAGATCGCGCCGTTTCCCACGCTGCGGCTGTTGCAGCCGCTCACGCTGCAACGGCCGGCCACCGCTCAGGCGGCAGTGGACGTGGCCTTGGGTGGGGCGGCGACGAGCTGCTCCAGCCGCTCCCGTACCTGCTTCTGCAAGGTGTCGCGCAGGGTGCGATAGGCGCTCAGCACCGCCTCGCGGTTGCCCTCTACTTCGGTCGGATCGGGCATCGGCCAGTGCTCGATGGCCCCCATCTCGAGGCCGCGCCGGGCCACCGCCTCGGGCGCATCGGCGGAAAGGGTGATGACGAGGTCGAAATGGGTAGCGACCAGCTCGTCCATGGTGTGGGGGGTGTGGATCGACATATCGATGCCGATCTCCTCCATCACCTCCTCGACGAAGGCGTCGGCCTTGCCGGAGCGGACACCGGCCGAACGGACGATCAGCCGGCCGGGAAAGAAGCGTCGGGCGAGCGCGGCGGCGATGGGCGAGCGCACCGAGTTCATCGAGCAGACGAAAAGCACCGAAGGCAGGTTCGACTCCCGCTCGTCGATGCGCGAGGCGAAGGGCTGCACGGCACAGATCAGGGTGAACAGCCGCCTTGCGGTGTTGAGATCCATCTCGAGCTTGTTGTCGAGCCGGGTCCGCAGCAGCTCGGCAGCCTCGTTGTGGAGGCCGCGGCGCGCCATGTCGACCGCCTCGATCTGGTAGGTCGAGCCGGTCTTGATGGCGTCGTAATAGCTGTCGCGGATGCGGAAATAGTCGCGGATGAGGCGGCGGAACGGGGTGAGCGACAGGTAGTGTGCGGCGATCGGCTCGTAGCTCTCCGGGTTGCGGACATCGAGCACGATGTAGTTGCCGACGATGGAGACGTGGAGCGCGTAGGGGCCGACCGCCTTCACCCGGGCGGGGGCGAACCGGTTCTCCTCCACGAGGTCGTAGATGGCGATCCGCCATTCATGCACCTCGTCGGGATCGACCGAGGTGATGGTGTTGGGGTCGAGGGTCACGGCGACGATCCGATCGGTCCTGGGATCGAACTGTCGCGACGTGAGCGCCATCTAGCGATTGAGCCTGATCGAGACCGAGCGGCCGTGGGCATCGAGGCCCTCGGTCGCCGCCAGGGTGACTGCGGCGGGGGCGAGCTCGGCCAGGGACGACGGATCGCACCCCAGCACCGAGGTGCGCTTCATGAAATCAAGCACGCCGAGGCCGGAAGCGTAGCGGGCCGAGCGCGCCGTGGGCAGCACGTGGTTGGAGCCGCCGACATAGTCGCCGATCGCCTCGGGCGTGTGGTGGCCGAGGAAGATGGCACCGGCATTGCGGATCTTGCCGAGCAGCGCCTGCGGGTCGTCGACGGCAAGCTCGACGTGTTCGGAGGCGATGCGGTTGGCGAGCTCCACCGCCTCGGCGAGCGATGCGACGGTGATGATGGCGCCGAACTCGTCCCAGCCGTCGCGGGCGATCCGGGCCCGGGGGAGCGTCGCGAGCTGGCGCTCGACCTCGGCCGCCGTCGCGTCGGCAAGCGCCGGATCGGTGGTGACGAGGATGGACTGGGCCCCTGCCCCGTGCTCGGCCTGCGCCAGGAGGTCGGCCGCGACCCAGGCGGGGTTGGCGGAGCTGTCGGCGATGATCAGCACTTCGGACGGCCCGGCGATCATGTCGATGCCGACGGTGCCGAAGACCTGGCGCTTGGCGGCGGCGACATAGGCGTTGCCCGGCCCGACGACCTTGCTGACCGGAGCGATGGTGGCGGTGCCGAAGGCGAGCGCGCCGACGGCCTGCGCGCCGCCGATGCGGTAGATCTCGGTGATACCGGCGATCTTCGCGGCAGCCAGCACCGCGTCGTTGACCTCGCCGCGGGGCGTGGGGACGACCATGGCGATGCGGCTGGCGCCGGCGACATGCGCCGGAACGGCGTTCATCAGCACCGAGGACGGATAGGCGGCGAGGCCGCCCGGCACGTAGATGCCGACCGCTTCGACCGGGGTCCACAGCGTGCCGAGGGTGACGCCAAGGTGGTCCTGGTAGACGTGGTCGAGCGGCTTCTGCTTTTCGTGATGGGCGCGGATGCGGTCGTGCGCGGTGACCAGCGCCTCGCGGACGTCGCCCGGGATGCGGGCTTCAGCCGCGGCGATCTCGTCGGCGGTGAAGGCCAGGGTCGAGGGGGTGAGCGGCAGCCGGTCGAAGCGCTCGGTGTATTCGATGACCGCGTCGTCGCCGCGCGCCTTCACGTCGGCGAGGATGCCGGCGACGGTGGTGCCGACCTCTTCGGACACCTCGCGCTTCGAATTCAGCAGGGTGTCGAAATCGTCGGCGAAACGGGAATCGCGGCTATCGAGGCGTTGCACCATCAGACGGCGTGCTCGGGCTTGGCCTTGGCGGCCCACGCGGCGCCCAGGTCGGCGAGGCGGGCTTCGAGCACCTCCACCTCGAGCCGGATCGTGCCGCCGCCTGCAAAGGTGAGGTCGACACGGCCCGAGGGCGCTTCGGTCTCGGTGAAACGGATGGCGAGCAGCTCGAGCGTGCCTTCCGGGGCGTTCGGGTCGAAGCCGGCGATCCTGACGCCGGTGACGCGCTCGAAGTGCAACGCTGTGCGCTTGCGGATGCCGGTGCGGGATTTCTGCCCGTCCTCCCAGGCGAAGCGGTTCATCAGCAGGGCGAAGCGTTGGTCGGCCCTCGCGTAGCCCATTTCGGCAGTACGGACGACGGCGTCCTGGGTCGTCGCAGAGATGACGTCGAGGTCTTCGGCATCAAGCGCGATCAGCTTGAGATCGGTCATTGGTCGGGTCCCAGTGAAACTTGCTGTTGCCGCTAAAATGGGAGGCTGAGCGCTGATCTACAAGCTTGAGCCGACTGGGGCAATCGGGCTTTGGGCGAGCCTGCGCGCGGAAGAGCGAAGGGCGGTGGCGCTCGGCCACCGCCGCTGGAACTGGAGCCGGGAAGGCGTCAGCCGGTGACGCGCTCGATCTCGGCGCCGACGGCCGAGAGCTTGTCCTCCAGCCGCTCGAAGCCGCGGTCGAGGTGGTAGATGCGATTGACCACCGTTTCGCCGCGGGCGGCGAGCCCGGCGATGACCAGCGACACCGAGGCGCGCAGATCGGTGGCCATCACCTGGGCGCCCTTCAGCTGCGGCACGCCGGTAACGGTCGCCACCTGGCCATCCACCTTGATGTCGGCGCCGAAGCGGGCGAGCTCGGCCACGTGCATGAAGCGGTTCTCGAAGATGGTCTCGCGGATGCGGGAGGTGCCGTTCGCCATGGTCATCAGGCCCATGAACTGCGCCTGCAGGTCGGTGGCGAAGCCCGGGAACGGATCGGTCTCGACGTCCACCGCCTGGATGCCGTTGCCGTTGCGGTAGATGCGGATGCCGTCGGCCTCGGAGGTGACGCGCGCGCCGGCGGCGCCCAGCTTGTCGAGCGCGGCCTGCAGGTGGTGCGCCCTGGCATTCTTGAGCAGCACGTCGCCGCCGGCCATGGCGGCCGCCATGGCGTAGGTGCCGGCCTCGATGCGGTCGGCGACGACCTCATGGGTGGCGCCGTGCAGCTCGTCCACGCCCTCGATGGTGAGGGTGCGGGTGCCGATGCCGTCGATGCGGGCGCCCATCTTGACCAGGCACTCGGCCACGTCGGAGATCTCGGGCTCCATGGCGGCATTCTCGATCACCGTCGTGCCCTTGGCGAGGGTCGCGGCCATCATGATCACGTGGGTGGCGCCGACCGTCACCTTGGGGAAGTTGATGCGGGCGCCGCGGAGGCCGCCCTTCGGCGCGCGGGCGACGACATAGCCCTCGTCGATGTCGATCTCGGCGCCCAGCTGTTTGAGGCCGTAGAGGAACAGGTCGACCGGCCGGGTGCCGATGGCGCAGCCGCCGGGCAGCGAGACGCGCGCCTCGTGCGCTCGGGCGAGCAGCGGCCCGATGACCCAGAAGCTGGCGCGCATGGTCGAGACGAGCTCGTAGGGCGCGGTGGTGTCGACGATCTCGGCCGCCTGCAGCGTCATGCGCTGGCCTTCGAGCGCGATCGGCTTGCGGCCATGCACCGCAATATCGACGCCGTGGTTCTCGAGGATCTTTTCGAGCTGGGTGACGTCGGCGAGCCGCGGCACGTTCTCGAGCACCAGCGATTCGCGGGTCAGCAGCGAGGCGATCATCAGCGGCAGGGCCGCGTTCTTGGCGCCGGAGATGGGAATCTCGCCGTGCAGTTCGTTGCCGCCGACCAGACGAATGCGGTCCATGTGGTGATCCTCGTCGTTGAGACGTTCAGCGGGAACGGTGACGTTCCCGGATGGGTTAGCTATCCGAATCGGGGGTGGGCTTCAACGCGACCCCGTCCGGCCCGGCAATAGGCTGTTCACTATCAGATGTTGGTTTACCGGCGGTTGCCGCCCTCGCGCGCGCCTGCGCCTTCCGCCGCTGCAGGTTCTCGCGAAGCTTTGCGGCCAATCTTTGCTCGTGCGTGGGTTTCGGCGCATCAGCCATCGGTCATCTCGCTATCAGCCCAACTCGCTATCGGCGCAACTCGCGCGGCCCGCCACCGCCGGCGGGCGCGGCTTTGCGTGATCCGGGGCCCGTTTGTCCGCCCACCCTGCACCGGCAGCGCCGGCGCGACGCACTGCGCCAGCCGCCTGCACCGGCCGTTGCGACGGCAGCTTCGGGCGGCGGTAAATGGTGCCTGGCATGCGGCAGTCCTGTTCCGCCGTGCCATAGCACGCGCGCGGTTCTGCCGCTGTCACCCGCTTGCAAGCTTTTTTGCCTTGCAGAGGCGTCCCCCCTGTGGCACTAACCCGCCGCGCCAGGACGCCGGTCCCCTCAGGGACCCCCGCGCAAGCTGCAGTAGCTCAGTGGTAGAGCACTCCCTTGGTAAGGGAGAGGTCGAGAGTTCAATCCTCTCTTGCAGCACCATTCCTCTGGCTTGATTATCCAGAACATTCCGGTTCTACACGGGTTTCCGCCGCTCCTGTTGACATACAGAGGTGGCATACGTGAGCCTTCCCATGCCGACCCCATACAAGCACGAAAAGACCGGGGTCTACTGGTACCGCCAGCGCACTCCCGCCCGGCTCAATGGCGCTGCGAAGGGCCACCAAGCCACCATCGTGATAGCGGGCAAGTCCCACTCGGTCACGATAGGGGTTCACCTGACAGTTAGCCTCGGAACCAAAGAACCCGCCGAGGCGAAGGCGCTGGTCCCAGAGGTACAAGCCCAATTCGATCTCGTCTGGGCGCGATTCGCCAATGCCCCCGTTCGCCTGTCCAGCATGCAGTGTGTGGCGCTGGCTGGTGAGCTCTTCCGGTTCTTCAAAGACGCGCTTGGCGACACCCCTGAAATTGAGGACGATCTACGGCGGCGCTGGAGGAGCTATCTCGACGCCAAGGCCCTCAGTGCTCAAAACCCTCTCGTCATAATCCCTGCCCACCCGTGGGGGCGCTGGCGGTTCGCCATAGAGCACTACCTTGCCGAGACGGGCCTGCTCGTCGATGCGGAGAGTATTGAGCGCCTGACTGTCGAGTTCGATAAGGCGTTCGGGGACGCTCTAGAGATGCTCCGGCAGCGCGCCTATGGTGACTACAGCGACCATCCGAAGGAAAAGCGGTTCCCCGATCCGGCCAAGGCGTTCCCCAAGGCGGCGAAGAAGGCTCCTGCGACACTGACATTGTCCGGCCTGCTGGAGCATAAGGCCCGCACTGGGGGCATGAAACCCAAGACCGCCGCTGACTTCGGTTCAATCCTCGGGGCCTTCCGCAGGTTCGCCGGTCACGAGGATGCACGCCGCGTCACCAAAGACGAAGTTCGGCACTGGCGTGACGCTCTGCAGGCACAGGGACTTGCCGCCAGGACCATCAACAACCGCCAACTGGCCGCCCTCAAGGCGGTGCTGCAGCATGGCGTGAAGGAGTTTGACCTCCCCTCTAATGTCGCCAGTGGACTGCGGGATGAGCGCAAGGCGCCCCCGACGGGGCCGAGGGGCTGGACGCAAGATGAGGCGCTGACGATCCTGAGGGCCACCTTCAAGGGAACCCCCAAGGCACTGTCGGCACCCCACCAGCGGGCCTTGTTCTGGGTTCCGTGGATATGCGCCTACACCGGGCTTCGCGTCTCAGAGATCACCGCATTTCAGGGGCGGAACCTGCGGGTGGTCGACGGCATCCCCCTCATGCACCTCACCCCGGAAGACGGCAGCACCAAGAGCGGCAAGGCTTGGTCGGTGGCGGTGCATCCGCACCTTGTGGAAATGGGCCTCCTGGAGATGCTCCGCGCCATCGGCGATGGACCAGCCTTCTACACGCCTTACCCTGCCGAAACCGACCTCCAGCGGCTTTCCAGCCATCGCGCTGAGGACGCAGCCAATAAGGTGACGAACTGGGTCAAGGACGACTTGGGCATGAAAGCCCCGCTCGATCGCCCCAATCATGCCTGGCGACACCTCTTCACCACCCGCAGCCGCGAATCCGCTCACCGCATGGACAAGGAGACGCGCGACTACATGATGGGGAGCCGATCTACGTTGATGCCCGTGAGGGATACGGGGACTTCTCGCCTGTGGCTCAGGCTCACGAGATCGGGAAGCTGCCCCGCTTCGAGGTCGAGGATACAGGCTACCGCCCAACACTGGAGAGGGTCGCCCCGGTTCCCTTGCGGGGCACGTCTGCCACTACGAGGAGGCCTCGCCGGAGGTTGGCCCTACGCCCCCCCGGCAAAGTCTCTCAGTGGCTCCACTTGAGCTCCTCGGGGACTGCCCCTGCGACCCCTGACCCGTTGCGTATTTACCGACGTTCCAAATCAGTGACCACGCCATCTCGGCACATTGAGGCCTAGTAGACGCGCGACCAGCTGAGGAGCTAATCCTATCCACGTACTTGCGGGGGAGGATGGCCAGAAGATGGACTGGGTCGCGGGAGCTTTATTCTGGCTCGTTCTAGCAGTGGTCGGCGGTGTCGTCGGTAATGCAGGTTGGGAATTCCTCAAACCACGTGGCCAGAGATTGCTCGACCTCATTTTCAAGTTACTAACACTAAACCAGAAAATCGCCAGAGACGAGGTATACCAGCGCGCAGCAAATCACCAGCCCGACAGCGTTTCTGTGACCCTGCTGGCCATCATTGGAACGGGAATTTGTATGATTTCAGGAGTATTTTCCGGATACCTTATAAGGCCAGCGCTTTCTGATATTGGATGGGCGCCGATTCACGCCAAAACTGTCCCGTCGTGGACCGGAATTGCGGCGCCAGTTTTTTTTCTGCTTCTTACTTACGTTATGAGCCGGGCCTTCAGCACGTTACAGCAGGTACGCCATGCTGTTGTTCACTTCAACCGTGCCTGCGACATTCTAGCGCCAGAGATTGCTCAGGCTGATCTCCTTGACCTGCGACGGCAATTTGCGGCGATGAAGGGAGAGGATGACTACAAGCGTCTATGGGCGGCCATACGAGCGCATCAGAAGCGCCTCTCGATCGAGCTTCCGTTCTAGGACGCCCACGGTGCGGCAGCACTTCAGGCCAGTAGCGCAGCGTACCTGAGAATCCCTCAGGGAGTGCCTCACGGTCTTCCTCGCCTCCCGGACACCACCATCGGGGGGACCACGCCATGGCAGAAAAATACCCCAGAAGGCGCGCGGTGCGCTCCCTAAAGTGATCACTCAGGACGCCTCGGAGGCGTGCGCCAGCCCACACCACGATGGGGGCGTAGAAGGTTGCTCCGAGTACTGCGGCTCCTGCCGCGCCCTGAACGTCGTGTTGCGGTTCTTGATCATTCTACCGCCTCCGACCTGGCAGCGTCGATCCGCTGTACAGCCGATACCCCGATGCCGAGCGTCCGCGCGACCTTGTTCATACCCATTCCCGATGCCCGCAAGTCGCGTACCTTGGCCTCGATGCCGACTGCCAAGGTGGGCCTGCCCAGCCGCTTACCCTGCGCCTTGGCTCGCGCCAGACCGGCGTTCACGCGTTCCTGAATCATCGAACGCTCGAACTCGGCGAACACCGACAGCATCCCGAACAGTGCTCTGCCGGATGGCGTGGAGGTGTCGAGAGCTTGCTGGTGAAGGTAGAGGTCCGCCCCGTGGCCCCTCAATTCTTCCAGAAACGAGATCAGGTCGGGCATGGAGCGGCCCAGCCGGTCAACCGACCATGCCGCCACCATGTCCACCTTGCGCTGCGTTACGGCCCGCAAAAGTGCATCGAAGGCCGGGCGTTTGTCGCGGCCCTTAGCCCCTGACACCCCGGCGTCCTCGAACAACTCGACCACCTCCCAGCCAGCCCGCTCTGCGACCAGCAGCAACTCTCGGCGCTGGTTCTCGGTGGTCTGCTCCTTGGTCGATACTCGGAGGTAGATGCCGACCCGCTTGCCCATTCTCGTACCCTCAAAACGGCCAATGACTGGCACTGGTCTGCGAGGTGCCCGGATTTCGGGGGTTGCGAGCCGCTGGTTTCGGAGGGGATTTCGGTATGGGCCGAGGTCGGCTGCGCTGGGGTGTGGGTTCACGACCCCGAACTCGCATCACCTCAACCGTATGACGGCGGGTGCCCCCGGTTTTCCTCGGGGTGCCGGAGGGCCACCGGGGGATACTCGCCCCGGGCCACTATCGACATTGGGCAACAGGTTTTTGCGCCATTTTATGGAGTGGGGACGGGGTGGTCAGGGTGCTAGAATAGCACTCCTAGTACGTAGCACCCGGCTACCACTCGAAGTCCTTCGCTCGCGCCAACTCAGCCTCGGCCTCGGGGGTCAGGTTCTCCATGATGAACCGAGCAACCTCCGGGGCGGCACGGCCTGCGACAAGCGCAATGGCCCAACCCATAAGTTCCGGGTTCTTGTGGGCATGCGCCCCGGTCGCCCGCTTGACGATCCCCGCAAGGGCTTCGGCCTTGCCAAGCAACCAAGCCTGCTTCTCATCGTCGTCCATGGTCGGAAGCACGTCTCGCCCTTCCGCCGCCTTGCGCGCCCGCCACCACTGAACGTGGTCCAAGGCACCACCGCTTAGAGCCTTCATCGCCTTGCGCATCACACCAACCTGCGCCCGAGAAATCCCCGAGGCCCTGACGATCTGAGGGATAGTGTAGCCGGCCAGAACGAAGCGCCAGGCACAGTCCTGCCGCTGCGAGTTGTCGAGGGCTACCTTCTGCTCAGAGTTCCGCTCAACGGCAACAAGCAAGGCTTCTCTGACGGTTCCGGCGAAGACCTCCACCGGGATGTCCTTCCGCTCGTTCCGGCGATACGCCGCCATCCGGTAGTGGCCATCTACAACGATGAAACCATTGCCGACCGGCAGCACGAGGATGGGTGAGAAGTCTTCCTTGGTGGCCAGTATCTTCGCCAGCTGGTCGGAGTAGTAATCGTCGAGGTCGTGCCCACGTACGCCGAAGACGAAGACCTCGGGGGAGGTCTTTATGGCGGCTAGGGGGATGCGGCGAGGTTTCCGGCTCCCGCTATACTCGACGCGCTTCGCCTCAAGTTGGGCCATCGCCTGATCTAGCGGGGAACGCGAGACCGACTGGGGCTGGGCTTGCTCCGTCATCGTCTAGCCTCCTTCGCGGTGGTCGATGACCGCTGCTGCGCGGTCTGCCGCTCGCTGACTGGTCTTTGGTTCGCCTTCGGGCGCTTCAAGGTCAGCCGATGGCGGCTGTTCGTGGATTGGGGATTGGGCATGGTCTCTCTTCATGCTGGAGTTTGGGGATGAGACCATCTGCGCCGTCGCCAGCTAGAGAACAGGGCGGCGGGAGCGGGATGATACTCAGGTGGAAGCACTAGCGGCCCCAGCGATCAGCCGGAGGCGTGCCTCAAGGTGGGAGCGGTAGTGGAAGCGCAGTCCGGTCGAGGCGCGCTTCGGGGGTGGTGGCTGTAGTGCTGGAGGGGGTTGCCACTGGCCTACATGGGTGACATACAGACGATCAACGCGAGCGAAAATCCATAAGGATTATCAGTGCCCTGCGGAAGTGCTGCCCGTTTTCAATCCTCTCTTGCAGCACCATCCCTTTCGATAATCCGTCATTAAAATCCGTGACTTACGAAACTGGTTGCCGCAGCCACCAGCGCGGCGGCAGTGGTGGGTGGTGGCTCGGGTTTTCGGTGCCTGAGCTGGGCCGAATCTGGGTGGGTTGCAGGGGCGCCGGACTTCGACGGGCGGTTGAGGAAGATCGCGAAGCAGGGCGAGGCGCGGTGGTCCGGGCCGAGGGCTGCATCCTGCTCGGCAGGGTGTCGTTTCATCGGCTGGCCGAGTCGATTCTCGACTCAATCACGGCGCTTGGTCCGGCCGGGCGGCATCGCGCCGGGGTGGGGTTAGGGCGTGGGCGCTGTCAGGCCGGTGGCGGTGGTGAGGTCGACGTTGGTGAAGTCGGCGTCCTGGGTCCAGGCGCGGGCGAACTTGCTGCCGGCCACGACGGCGTTTGCGAACACGGCTTTGGTCAGCCTGGCCTGCCGGAAATCGGAGTCCCTGATCTGCGCGTCGGTGAGATCGGCCGAGGTGAAGTTGGCTTCGAAGAACGTGCTGTCGGAGAGATCTGCACCTTTAAGCCTCGTCTGCCGCAGGTCGCTGCCGGGTGCATAGAGATCGGAGAGGTCGGCGCCAGTCAGGTCGGCCCCGGCCATGGATGCCTCGGTGGCGTCGGCACCGCTCAGGTCCACGCCCACCATGGCTGCCCGCGGAAAATGCGCATGCTGCACTTTGGCCCCGACCAGGAGAGCTCCCGTCAGCCTGGCGGCCGACGCATTTGCCTCGAACAGGAGCGCAGCCGTGAGGTCGGCCCCCGAGAGATCGGCGAAGCGCAGGTCGGCGAGGTTCAGGTTGGCGCCGGCGAGGTTGGCGCCGGCGAGGTTGGCGCGGCTCAGCACGGCACGGTGCAGGCGGGCGCGCGAGAGGTTCGCGCCGGAGAGGTCGGCTTTGCCGAGGTCGCGATAGCTGAGGTTCTGGCCGGACAGGTCGCAGCGGGGACAGTCGTTCGTCGCACCGGCCAGGAATGCCGCACGCCCGTCGGTTTGCGCCACGGCAGAGACTGTGGGGAGCAGGAGCAGGAGGGCGAGGAGAGCGAAGCGTTTCAGGGCAGCCTCCAGTCGGCGTCGAACACTTCGAGGCGCGTGGTGCTCTCGAACAGGCCCTCGCGGATGCGCCCGGAGTGCTGGTCGACGAAGGTCTGCCCCTTGCGGTGGAGATAGCGTGACCTGAGCAGCATCTGCTGCCCGTCGGGAGCCGTTCCGGCACAGTCCTCCTTCACCGCGACGCGGCCGACGGGGGTCTCTCCATCGGCAAGCGGCAGGTCCTCGCAGGTCCATTCCCCCGGCAGGCGCGACTTGGCGAGAATGCCCATCGTGTAGGCGACACGCCGCTCGCGCAGCGGCACCCGGTCGTCGGTCACGGCGCGATAGCCGCGCACGATGCCGTCGCCGTCGATCAGCGCCGACACGATGACCGGGAACGAGCCGAAGCGCGTGCCCTGGAAGCGATCGGCGATCGGCATGTTGTTCATGGCGCGAGCGTAGTAATGCAGCTCGTCGTCGTAGCGGAAGGTGACTTCGTGCAGGCCGGTTTCGGCTTCCGCGGCACAGGCCGCATAGGCTTCGAAACCGGCGATCGGCTGGGCTTGCGGGCCGCCATTGGTGCCGCAGGCATGCTCGCGGAACGGCCCGGGCTGCGCCGCCACCGGCTGCCCCAGCCTGAGGCTGAGCAGGTCGGGAGGTGCCAGGTGATCCACCGTCTCGGGTGAAAGCGCCTCCTGGGCGGCAGCCGGCAGTGCCAGCGCGCCCAGGACTGCGATTGCCCCAAACAGCATGCGGAGCAGCATGGGCCTAGAGGCCCTGCGACTCGGCGGTCGGGTACTTCTTGCAGAACGGCTTGCCGCCGTAGAAGGCCTGGCAATCTTCGAGGCTCGGCTCGGTCGGACGGCCGAGCATGCTGGCCTCCATGTAGGCGACGAGCGCGTCGGCTTCGGCACTGGACATGTCGCGGCCCTTCAGGATGTCCTGGCCGGCGAGGTCGGCCCTGGTCATGCCGTAGCAGCGGTCATCCGAATAGGCCCGCGGGTCATGCGACGGCATCGCCGTGCCGGGGCGGCCGCACAGGATGACTTCCTTCAGCGTCGCCGCATCGTAGTCGAGGGCGCGCAGGTTCGGGCCGGTCGGGTTTTCGCCGATGCGCTCACCGTTGCCGGCCCAGCCGTGGCAGCCGATGCAATCCTGCTTCTTCCACACGGCGAAACCTTCCTGGACCAGCGCCGGATCGGCGGCTGCGACTTCGGCGGTATCCTGGGCCAGCGCCGGGGCGGAAAGGACGGAGAGCGCCAGAACGGCCAGCGGCAGGGCCAGCTTCCTGAGAGAAGCGGTGATGGCGAGAGACATGCAGACAACCTCGTGGTGGGTCTTGAAACCCCGGAAAACAGAAATGGCCAGCGCGGCGGCATCACCGCCGCGCTGGCCGTCGGCTCACTTAGAGCGCGAAGAAGTACATCGTCGACGCAGGCTGGAACTGCTTGGCGGCGATGGCCGCTTCGGCGTCCGAGCTCTTGTCCGGGTACTTGTGGAAGCCAAGGCCCACGCCGCCCGGTCCGATCGCAATGGCGAGGTACTGCTTGCCATTGATCTCGAAGGTGATCGGCGGCGCGTCCACCATGGTGCCGACGTTGAAGTTCCACAGGCGCTCGAGCGTGGTGTCGTCGAGGGCGAAGATGTCGCCGTCCGAGCTCGTACCGAACACGATGCCGCCGGCGGTCGAGACGGTGCCGCCACGACCCGTAGCCGGGAACTCATGCCGCTGGACCACGGCGCCGGTGGTCGGGTCGATGGAGACCAGAGCGCCGGTGATGTGGTTCTTCTCGTCGTCCGGACGGCTGCCCGGGTTGTAGGTGCAGCCTTCCATCAGCAGGCCATAGACCAGCTTCGTCTTCTGGCTGTAGGTGGTCGGGAACATGTTCACGCCGCCTTCCCAGTACGGGCAGAACTCGAACTCGAACGGCATCGCCATCAGTTCGAAGTCCATGCGCGTCTCGGGCAGGTACTTCTGCACCTTCAGGGTCGGATCGTACTCGAGCGGCATGCCGGTCTTGGGCTCGATGCCCTTCGTCCAGGTGACCTTCTTGGCGTACTGCGAACCGTTGACGTAGGAGCCGTTGGTGGCGTCGAGGTCGTAGTAGAAGCCGTTACGGCCGAAGTGGCTGACGAGCTTGCGATCCTCGCCGTCGATATTGGCGGTGATCAGCTGCTGGGTGCCGACTTCGTCGAAGTCCCAGCTGTCGTTCGGCGTGTACTGGAAGTGCCAGTTGATCTCGCCAGTGTCGGCGTTCAGCGCAACGGTCGAGTTGGTGTAGAGGTTGTCGCCCGGGCGCTTGGAGGGCTCCCAGTCGGGATACGGGTTGCCGATACCCCAGACCAGCTCGTTGCGCTCGGTGTCGTATGCACCGGTCACCCAGACTGCACCGCCACCGGTCTCGGCGCCGGTTTCATAGGAAGCGTCGACGATGGTCTGGAAATCCCAGATCACCGAGCCGTCTTCCGGGTTGTAGGCCTCGAGGCGGCCGCGCATCGGGCCGTCGCCGCCGGCCGGGCCGACGATGATCTTGCCGTCGATGGCGAGCGGCGCCATCGTGCAGTACTCGACCGGGTTCTGCTGCATCTCGACGCGCCAGATCAGCTCGCCGGTTTCCTTGTTCACGCGAACCAGGCCGCAATCCGGGGTAACGGAGTAGATCGAGTCGCCATAGAGCGCGACGCCGCGGTTGTTCAGGATGCCGGTGGCCAGCTCGCTGTCGGTATCCGGATCGAAGATCCAGTCGATGTAGCCGCGATCGCCCTTGGTGAGGTCGATGCGATAGATCCGGCCCCAGCCGTCCGACATGAACATGATGCCGCCATCGACGAGCGGCGTGCCCTGCAGCGAGCTGGCGAAGGCGCCGGCGCCGGTCGAGCCGGGCTTGAGCGGGACGGTGAAGGCGACCTTGAGATCCTTCACGTTGTCCTTGGTGATCTCGGTGAGCGGCGAATACCGGTTCGAGTCGTAGGTGCGGTTGTTGGTAAGCCAGTTGCCCGGCTCGGGATTGGCCAAACGCTCATAGGTCACGTCGTCGGCAATGGCACCGCCGGCGAACGTGGTCAGCACTGCTGCTGCCACCCCTCCGAGGAGGACGCGATTGAGGTTTGTCTTCATGTAGTACTCCTGCCCTTGAAGAACGTGGCGAAAAGCCGCTTAGGGGCTTTTGCCGCATCGACGCGGCAGAGATTCCAATGTGGGTTATTGCCTTGCGTCGAAGCCTCGATCCCCGCCTGTCTTTCGATCCCGGTTCCGGCGCCAACGTGAGCAATTCACAACAGGTGATAGATGCCCCCACAAGACACCACCGCCCCCACGGACCCCAAGGACAGTCCGCAGGGTTGGGCTCTGCCGACGGGCCACCTCGTACCTGCGGTGCTGAACGCAGTGGCGATCCTGAACTACCTGAGCGAAACGGCCTATGCGGTAACCGCAGCAGAGCTCTCGCGGAGCCTGGCCCTCACGAGGAGCCACTGTCATTCGGTGCTGCGGACCCTGGTTCAGGCCGGATGGGTGCGGTTCGATGGCCGCACGAAGTCGTACGAGCTGAATTCGGGGCTTCTCGCCAACGCTGCGGCGCGATCGGCCCGGCTCTCCAGCGAATAGGAACATAGCCGACGGCGTTGACCTGGTAGGTGATCGAGTGTTCGCAGCCGGCGGATCCGCGTCCGAAGCGGGGGCTCGTGCGTTGTTGCTGGAGCATTCGTCTGCAGGAGACACGGGAATGAGCAACGGTGAGCGCGTTTTCTACACGAGCGAGAACGGCGATCGGTGGCTGCTCATGTCGAGCGGCGAGAACACCGTATCGGTGTGGCATGTGCCCAATGCCGCTTCCGGCGGGGTCGGCAAGAGCTACGACATCGGCGCGTTCCTGATGGAGGAGCGACACTCGGCCCAGAACCAGGCGCTGCGGGCCCTGATTTCGTCGCTGGTGCGCATCGATGAGAGCGGACGGGATTCGTCCGACAGCGATATCGACCTGGCCGAGCGGGTCGAAGATGCGCAGAAGCTCGACCGCGACTAGGCCGTCGAGCGCGCTGTTCAGCCGGAGTTCACACGCGGGCTGGCAGGGTGCCTCCACCTTGGAGGCTTCATCATGACCATCGCCCGCATCCTCGTCGTCGCGTTCCTGGCCGCCCTGCTCTCGCCGCTGGGTGTCATCCCAGCATCGGCCCAGGTGGTCGAAGGCGAGGAGCACTGCGTCATCAACGTCAAGAGCTCGGACGTGCTGAACGTTCGATCGAGGCCCAGCGCCAGTGCCAGGGTGGTCACCAGCCTGCGCTATGGCCAGTGCGGCGTCATCGTCACCGGCGAGTGCCGGGGCTCGTGGTGTCCGGTCGAGGACGGTCACAACTCCGGCTGGGTGAACAGCCGCTACATCTCGATGGTCTCGCCCGCCATGTACTGCGTGACCGGTGTTGCCCGCGGCGACGGCCTGAACCTCAGGGCCTTTCCCGCCCCGACGTCACGGGTGCTCACGGTGCTTTCCCGCCGGCAGTGCGAAATCTCATTCCTGCCCTATGCGGTCGGCGGCTGGCAAAAGGTCCGGGCCGACGGCTACGAAGGCTGGGTGAACCGCCGGTTCCTGTCCGGCGAGTAGCTGGCCGGCTGCCCTGTCGCACAGCCCTCGCGATTGCTTCAGTGATCGCGGCTCGCGGCTGTTGTCAACGCATCGAGGAAGGCGGCCGTAGAGAATGGCTTGGCCAGCACGGGCGCGTTGCGAAAGGCGTCGGCCAGGTCTTCCAGCGCGCTGTTGCCGGAACAGATCACGAAGGGAACGTGCAGCCCGCGCAGCTTGCCCGCCAGTGGCATGGAGGTGCCGTCCTGCAACTGGTAGTCGAGCACCGCGACATCGATCCTCCTGGCCGCGAGGATCGAGTCTGCCTCGGCGACTGATGCCGCGACCTCGACGGTATGACCGAACTCGGCCAGTATGCTCTCCATATCGAGCGCGATCAGGACCTCGTCTTCGACGATGAGGATGCGTTTCCCGGCGGACATCTCGTCCTCCCCAGCGTGAGGATCGGGCCACGGATGCGGCTCGACAGGTCCTGATTCGAGTGCGCAGGGAACGCCTGAGGAGCGAGTGCCATTCCCGGATGCAGGCCGGGAGCCCCCTCAGTCTGCCTGCACTATACCCCCATCGTGTGGGGAGAGCATTGTCATTTGACATTGCGGAGACATTTCGGTCGACGGCTTCCACGCCGGCAAAAAAAGCGGCGGCGCGAGCCCTGCTCAAGCGCCGCCAAAACGCCTTCCCTCCAAGGCGAGCTGCCAGTTTGCGGCCGTAGTTGGGCAGCAGCAATACACTTTGACAGTGCCGCTGCCGGTAACGGCGGGCGAGCGGCTTGTCGGCAACAACTCTTGGCAGCGCAGGGGGCAGGGAACTCGTCGAGCCCGAAAGACTTCTTGATGGAGGTTCATCGCCGCGTGCGATGCACTGGCAGGCTGTGGACGGCCATGTTCAAGCGCTTCGTCATCGATCCGCCAGTGTTCTTTGGCGCGGTCTTCGTAATAGGCGTTGTCCTGGCCATTGGAGTGATCTTTCCCAATCAGGCGCAGGAGGTGTTTGGCTCGGTCCAGACCGGCATCCTTGCCAGTTTCGGCTGGTTCTACCTCCTCGCCGTCGGGGTTTTCCTGGTGGGGGTCCTGCTGCTCTGCCTCGGCCGGACCGGGCGCCTCAAGCTGGGCCCCGACGATTCCACCCCCGACTTCAAGTTCGTGTCCTGGATCGCCATGCTCTTCGCCGCTGGCATGGGCATCGGGCTCATGTTCTACGCCGTGGGCGAGCCGATGACGCATTTCATGGCGCCGCCCACGGCCGAGCCGCGCTCGGTTGAAGCCGTGCGCGAGGCCATGTCGGTCACCTTCTTCCACTGGGGCATCCATGCCTGGGCCGTCTACGCGGTCGTCGGCCTGTCGCTGGCCTATTTCGGCTACCGCTACAACCTGCCCCTGACCATACGCTCAGGGCTCTACCCGCTGCTCAGGGAGCGTATCAACGGCCCGATAGGACACGTGGTGGACGTCTTCGCCATCGTCGGCACCATGTTCGGCATCGCCACCTCGATGGGCGTCGGCGTCTCGCAGATCAACGCCGGCCTGACCTATCTGTTCGGCTTGCCCCTGGGGCTCGAGGTGCAACTGCCGGTGATCGCGTTTGTCACTGCGCTGGCCACCGTGTCGGTGATCACCGGGATCGACAAGGGTGTCCGCATCCTCTCGGAAATCAATATCGTCGTCGCCATCCTGCTGATGCTCTTTGTGCTGGTGACCGGACCAACCGGCCTGCTGTTCCGCGACTTCGTGCAGAACCTGGGCCTCTACCTGAACACCCTGGTCCTGCGAACCTTCAACATCTACGCCTATCAGCCCACCCCCTGGATCGATGCCTGGACGCTGTTCTACTGGGCCTGGTGGATCTCCTGGTCGCCCTTCGTCGGCATGTTCATCGCCCGGGTCTCGCGCGGCCGCACCGTGCGCGAGTTCATCACCTGCGTGCTCATCATCCCGACCCTTGTGTCGATCCTGTGGATGACCACCTTCGGCGGCACCGCGCTGCAGCAGTTCATCGTCGAGGGCTACACCGGCGTGCAGCAGACGGTGACCGACTACGTGCCGGAACTGTCCCTGTTCCGCATGCTGGCCGACCTGCCCCTGGCGGGCGTGTCGTCGCTGATCGGCATCGTGCTCGTGATGGCGTTCTTCGTCACCTCTTCCGATTCGGGTTCGCTGGTCATCGACACCATCACGGCTGGCGGCAAGACCGATGCGCCGGTGGCGCAGCGTGTCTTCTGGGCGGTTTTCGAAGGCGTGGTCGCGGTGGTGCTGCTGCTCGGCGGCGGCCTGGCCGCACTCCAGGCAGGAGCCATTGCGACCGGGTTTCCCTTCGCCCTGCTGCTCGTCCTGATGATGGTCGCCACGTGGCGTGGCCTGGTGACGGAGCGGCGCGCCATGGCCTGACGCGGGACCTCTCTGGCCCTACCGTTGGCCGGCGTCACGTCCTTGCAATGGCGGGCGCGGGAAATATGGTCCGGCCATGACCCCGCCTCCCGCCAATCCCTACCGCTTCGCCATTGGCGGCATGATCGCCATGGTCGTCGCGATGGGCTTCGGCCGCTTCGTCTATACGCCGATCCTGCCCGGCATGATGGACGAGCGCGGTCTCTCCGCCGGCGATGCCGGGCTGATCGCGGCGTCCAACTATCTGGGCTATCTCGTCGGCGCCTTCCTCGCCGCCGGCGGCTGGGCGCACGGGCGCGAGCGCGCCATCATGCTCGCCGCTCTGGCCACTTCCGCCTTGCTTTCCGCCGCCATGGGGCTGACCGTCAGCGTCGCCGCCTTCCTGGCCATCCGCTTCGCCGCGGGCGTGGCGAGCGCCTTTGTCATGGTCTTCCTCACCACCATCGTTTTCAGCCATCTGGCGGTGGCGCGGCGCGGCGACCTGCAGGCGGTGCATTTCGCCGGCGTCGCCGTCGGGATCTCGATCTCGGCCTTGATGATCGTGGTCCTGCTTTCGCAGCAGGCTGCGTGGCCCGCGGGCTGGTTGTGGTCGGCTGCCCTTTCGGGGCTCGGTTTTGCCGCAGCGGCCCTGCTCATCGACCGCGGTCCGGCCGTGACCGGCACGCCGGGCCGCGAGCCGGGCCTGCCGCGCAGCGGCCCCTTGCTGCGCCTCATCGTCGCCTATGGCCTGTTCGGCTGCGGCTACATCGTCACCGCGACCTTCCTGGTGGCGATCGTACGGTCGAACGACGGCGGCCGGCTGTTCGAGGCCGGCGTCTGGCTCGTCACCGGGCTGGCCGGCATCCCCTCCGTCTATTTGTGGGACCGCTTCGGCCGCCGTACGAGGCTCGCAACCGCCTTCGCCCTGGGCTGCGTGGTCGAGGCCGTGGGCGTGGCGATAAGCGTCGCGGTTGGCGGCGCGACCGGCCCGCTGCTGGGTGGCGCGCTCCTCGGCTTCACCTTCATCGCCGCGACCGCCATCGGCCTGCAGCTCGGCCGTCAGCTGGCCCCTCAGGCGCCGCGACGCGCGCTGGCGCTGATGACCGTATCCTTCGGCATCGGCCAGATTCTCGGACCGCTGGTCGCCGGCTTCATCGCCGACCGCACCGGCAGCTTCGTCGCGCCGTCGCTGCTGGCGGCTTGTGTGCTGCTGGTGGCTGCTGCCATCGGCTTGTCGGTCGCGTCGGCGACAAAATCGCCATGATTGTGCGGTGACAGCTTCGGCCGGTTGCCAGCCGGTCGTTTCAATTCGCGACGAATTGTGACTTGATGCCGCCGACCGTCGCTCTTCGCCGATGCGCCAGAAGGAAATTCCCGCTTGTTCGTCTCGTTCTTTCCC
>JAEZFJ010000277.1 GCA_023437755.1 Pseudomonadota bacterium | reverse complement strand
GCCATCGAGGCCATGTTGAGAATGACGCTGCCGCCATTGTGCGGCACCCGCTCCAGCAGGCCCGGCAGCAGCGCCTTTGTGACCCGGAACATCGACTTCACGTTGAGATCGAAGCTGAAATCCCAGTCGTCTTCGCTGGTGGCGAGGATGTCGCCATTGTGCACGAAGCCGGCGCAGTTGAAGATACCGTCGAACGGCGCCTGACTTGCGGCAAAGGCATTCACCGCCTCCGTGCTGCGGACGTCGAGCACGGCGGTTTCGATCCCCGGCGCCTCGTCGGGCAGCGTTGCCAGCAATTCGGCATTGATGTCCGTGGCGACCACCTGGGCGCCTTCGCGCACGCAGGCGATGGCGCTGGCGCGGCCCATGCCCTGCGCCGCAGCCGAAATGAAGATCCGCTTGCCGGCAAGCCGCATGGTGGTCGTCCTTCCCTCGCGCGGATCCGTTGCCGCGCCCCGATCTGGTCAGCCGAGTTCACCGATGAACCCTGCTGGCAAGGACTAACATGTCAGTGTGCGGGCGGGCTAGGGGGCAGCGTTCGCCCGACCAGTGCCTTTCCCACTTGAACGAAGCGGGCAGAGAGGTGTCCAATTAGCATCAGGAGGCATGATGCGCATTCTGGATACCCATCTCCACCTGATCTACCCTGACCGCTTCAGCTATCCCTGGATCGGGCCTGGTCATCCGCTGAACCGCGAATGGAGCCAGCAAAGCTATTTCGCCGAGGCCGTGCCGCTCGGCATCGAGTCGGCGCTCCACATGGAAGTGGATGTTGCCGAGGCGGACATGGAAGCCGAGACCGCCTTCGTGCTGGAACTGCCGCGCGTTGTCGGCGCCATCGCCGCCTGCCGGCCGGAGCAGGCGGGCTTTGCCGCCCACCTCGACCGGCTGGGCACCGAGCCTCGGGTGCGCGGCGTGCGGCGCATTCTCCACGAGCTACCCGACGTGCTGAGCCAGACCGCCCTGTTTTCCGAGAACCTGCGGCGCCTTCCCGCTTATGGCCTCACCTTTGACCTGTGCCTCCGCGCCGACCAGTTGCGCCCCGTCGGCCTGCCGCTGGTGGATGCTGCGCCAGAGCTGCAGTTCATTCTCGATCATTGCGGCAATCCGGATATTGCCGGCAATGGTCTCGACCCCTGGCGTGCCGACACGGCAGCGCTGGCGGAACGGCGCAATGTGGTCGTGAAGATCTCCGGCATTGCCACCAATGCCCGCCCCGGCTGGCAGCCGGACGACCTGCGCCCCTATGTGGAGCACCTGATCGAAGTGTTTGGCTGGGATCGCGTCGTTTGGGGGTCGGACCATCCCGTGCTGACCAAAAACGGCTCGCTGGCCCGATGGGTCGAAGCCACCCGGGACATCGTCGGCGGTGCCAGCGCGGACGAGCAGGCGCGCCTGTTCCACGGCAATGCCGAGCGGGTCTACCGGGTGGGTTGAAAGCGCGGCGAGGGCGTGGAAGTCTCCGCCTCACAAGGGAGACTCGCCATGGCCGCCATAACCGCCGACCGCATCGCCGTATCCACCTGGTCGCTGCACCGGCTGCTCGGGAGCACCTATCCGCACGATCTCACCCGCTTCGAGGTGGGGCCGGAGCACCAGACCTATGGCGAGGGCGAGGAATCGCTGCTGGGCCTGCCATCGGTTCTCGCCAACCATGGCTACCACCGGCTCGAGATCGTCTCGTTCCACCTGCGCAGCCTCGATCCGGTCTATCTCGGCGAACTGCGCGACCAGTTGAAGATCGCCGATGTACGGCTGCAGACCCTGCTGATCGACGCCGGCGACGTCACCCATCCTGAGCATGGCGCTCGCGACGAGGGCTGGATCGCCCGCTGGATCGAGATCGCCAACGAGCTTGGCGCCGAGCACGCCCGCATCGTCGCCGGCATGCAGCCGCCCAGCCCGGAAACGCTCGTCCGCTCGGCCGCAGCGCTCGGGCGCCTGGCCGACGGCAATGCCGGTTCGCCGGTGCGGCTGGTCACGGAGAACTGGCACAACCTGCTCTCCGGGCCAGAGCAGGTGCACTATCTTCTGGACCGGCTGGACGGCCGCGTCGGACTGCTCGCCGATTTCGGCAACTGGAAAGGGCCGGACAAGTATGAGCAGCTCGCATCCATCTTCGGGCGGGCGGAGCTCTGCCACGCCAAGGCCAACTTCATCGATGGCGATCTCGATGAGATGGATTACAGCGCCTGCGTCGCAGCGGCAGAAGAGGCCGGCTATCGCGGGCCCTACACGCTGATCTTCGACAGCGAGGTTCCGGGGGAATGGACCGGCCTTCGCACCGAGCGCGATTTTCTGTTGCGTGAGCAGGGCTAGGCTAGGCTGTTATTAACGTTAGGTAGCGTACGGTTAGCGCCATGTCCGCGCCGTCGAACAACGTTCCGACCGTAGTGTCCGGGCCCTTCCGCTTGGAAGGGCATAATGCGCTTCTGGCCCGCATCGTCGAGACAGCCGCGATCGGCACCGCTCTCTATGACCTGCACGGCCGACCGGTCTATGCCAACTGTGCCTTTTCCGAGCTGTTGGGCTACCCTTCCGGCGCGGCTTTGCCATTTTTGGGCGACCTGCTCCACGATGACGATGCCACGGCCGGGCGGCTGCAGTTCGAGCGGCTGCGGCGGGGCGAAACCACCGACTACCGCGCCGAACATCGCATGCGTCACGCCGACGGCAGCCCCCTGTGGGTGAGCCTCGTCGCCACCGCGCTGACCGACAAGGCCGACGGGGCTCCGGAGTATGTGGTGCTTCAGGCCTCAAGCATCGAGCGGCAGAAAAGGGCCGAGGAGGCATTGGGCTATTCCGAGAGCCGGTGGAACTTTGCGCTGGAGAGCGCCCGCCAGGGCGTATGGGATCACGACATCCGCACCGACAGCATGTTCTATTCGCGCATGTGGCGGATCATGCGCGGCCTGCCGCCGGATCTGCCGGTGCCGGAGGACCACCAGAAGGCCTGGCTGAGCCGAGTCCATCCCGACGATCGGGAGCATGTGCTCGCCAATATCGACCGGCAGGACAAGGGCGACAGCGGCTTCGACGCGCTGGAATACCGCGAGCGCCGCCCCGACGGCAGCTATGTGTGGATCCTGTCGCGCGGCAAGCCGGTGGAGTGGGACGAGCATGGCCATCCGGTGCGCACGATTGGCACCGACACCGACATCACTCGTGTGAAGATAATCGAGCAGGAGCTCGCTGCCGAAAAGGAACGGCTGCGGCTGACGCTCGAGTCCATCGCCGACGGTATGATCTCAGCGGACGCCGACGGCCGCGTGACATTCATGAACCCGGCCGCGGAGCAACTTACGGGCTTCACCTCGGCCGAGGCGATGGGCCGCCCAACCTTCGAAGTGTTCGCCGTGCGCGACGCGACCAGCGGCAAGGCCTGCGCCTGCCCGGTGCTGCAGTGTCTCGAAACCGAGGACACGGTCCATCGCGACGACGACATGGTGCTGCTCAGCAAGTCCGGCACCCAGCGGGACATCCGCTGCACCGCCGCCCCGGTGCGGATGGCGGGTGGCGCGGCGCTTGGCGCGGTCCTCGTCTTCCAGGACGTGACCCAGAGCCGGGCGATGCAGCGCCAGCTCGCCCATTCGGCCTCGCACGATCCACTGACCAGCCTGCCCAACCGCGCCGCCTTCGAGGAGGCGCTCGCCACCGCCACCGCGTCTGCCCGCGACAGCCAGCGGCGGCACAGCCTGCTTTATATCGATCTTGACCGCTTCAAGCCGGTCAACGACAGTGCCGGCCATGCAGCCGGCGACGCCCTGCTGCAGCAGGTGGCCAAGACCATCCGCGGCTGCTGCCGCAACCACGACATGGCGGCCCGCATCGGCGGCGACGAGTTCGCCGTGCTGCTCACCGATTGCCCTGTCGGGAATGCGCGCGCCGTGGCCGAGAAGATCGTGCGCGCCGTCGGTGCGCTGGAGTTCCTGTGGTCCGGGCGCACCTACCGCATCGGCGCCAGCGTCGGTATCGCCGAGATCAGCCGTGAGGCCGCCTCTGCCCTGGGCGTGATGGGCGAGGCCGACGCCGCCTGCTATGCCGCCAAGGCGCGAGGACGCGCTGCCGTCGTGGCATTCGGGGAATTGTAGCTTCGGGGACCGCCCACTACTTCAGCGGCTTCAGCTCGCCCAGCAGGGTCGGCAGCAATTCGGTGACCGTGGGGTGGATGTGCATGGTCTCCACCATCTTCGTGTACGGAATGCCCGACGCCATCAGTTGCAGCAGCGACTGCACCACCTCGTCGCCATTGATGCCGAGGATCGCCGCACCGAGGATGGTCTTGTCCCTGGCATCGACCAGCACTTTCATCAACCCCTGCGTCTCGCCGCGCTCGCGGGCACGGGCGACGCGGCTCATCGGCATGGTCGCGATCAGCGCCTTCCGGCCCGAGGCGCGTACCTCAGCTTCGCTCATGCCAATGCGGCCAAGGGGCGGATCGATATAGAGCGCATAAGTCGGAATGCGCCCGGCAAGCGAGCGCCTGCCGGCCTCGAGCAGGTTGTTCACCACGATCTCGTGCTCATGGTACGAGGTGTGGGTAAAGGCGCCGCGGCCATTCACGTCGCCCATCGCCCAGATTCCCTCGACGCTGGTGCGCAGGTGATCATCGACGGGGATGAAGCCGCGCTCGTCGGTCTTGACGCCGGTTGCCCCGAGGTTGAGGGCCTCGGTGTTGGCCAAGCGGCCGAGCGCCACCAGCAGATGCGTGCCCTCGATCGAGGAGCGCCGCTCGCCCGACTTGAGCGAAACAAAGACTCCGGTGCCGGCGCGGTGCAACGCCTCCACCTCGGTGCCGCACAGAAACGTCACGCCCTCTGCCTCTAGGGTGGAGCGAATGGCGTCCGAAACGTCGGGATCTTCCTTCGAGGCAGGGCGGTCGCCCCGTTCGATCACCGATACCTTGGAGCCGAAGCGGGCATACATCTGCGCGAATTCGAGCCCGATATAGCTCCCGCCGACGATGATCAGGTGTCCCGGCAGCGTGTCGAGCTCCACCATCTGCTTGTTGGTGAGGTAGGTGATGCTCTTGATGCCCGGCCAGTCCGGCACCATGGGCCGCGCGCCGGTGTTGATGAAGATTTGGGGCGCCGTCACGCGTCGGCGGCCCACCGCGACTTCCCTCGGCCCGACGAAGCTGCCCTCGCCCCGGATCACCTCGAGCCCATCGAGAGCGCGGAGCCAGTCGGTCAGGCTCTGGATCGAGGCGCCGACGATCCGGTCCTTGCGGGCCTTCACCGCCCGCATGTCGACGGTCACGGTGGTGCGGACCTGGACCCCGTACTCCCCGGCCCTGCGCGCCATCCAGGCGGCACGGGCGCTCGCCACCAGAGTTTTGGTGGGGGTGCAACCATCGTTGACGCAGGTGCCGCCGAGATGCTCGCGCTCGATCAGCGCGACCCGCCGGCCCGCTTTGGCCAGGCGAGCGGCAAGAAAGGGTCCGGACTGGCCAGCGCCAATCACGATAGCGTCGAAACTCTCGGTCATTGCTCGGTACCGGATGTCCTGATCAGTTTAGGCCCGCTCGTCCGCTTGATCCAGCGGGTCGCGCATGAGGCGTCCCCGTCGATCATTCGACGGGCGCCATCTGGGTGGTTCTTGGCATGCGGTTCCAGGCATCGAGCGCGGCGATCTTGTAGGCCTCGGCCAGGGTTGGATAGTTGAAGGCGTTCTCGACGAAGTAGTCGAGCGTGCCGCCGAGATTGAGCACGGCCTGGCCGATATGGATCAGTTCGGTCGCCCCCTCGCCGACGATGCTGACGCCGAGGAGCTTGCGGTCCTCGAGCGCGAATATCATCTTCATCATGCCGGACTGCAGCCCCATGATGTGGCCGCGCGAGGTCTCCCGGAACCGCGCCACGCCGCACTCATATGGCGTGCCCTGCGCCCGCACTTCCTGCTCCGACAATCCAACCGTTGAAATCTCGGGCACGGCATAGATGCCATAGGGAAAGAACTGCGGCGCCGGCGGCATGGCCGCGCCGAAAGCATGGAGCGCGGCGATCCGGCCCTGTTCCATCGATGTCGAGGCGAGCGCGGGAAAGCCGATCACGTCTCCGGCCGCGTAGATGTTACGGCACTGGGTCTGGAACGTCACCGGATCGACCTTGAGACGCCCGCGCTCGTCCGGCACCACGCCACAGCCCTCGAGGCCAAGGTCCGCCGTAGCGCCGACACGGCCAGCGGCATAGAGCACCATGTCGGAGCGGATGTGGCGGCCATCGGCAAGGTGGGCAATGGCCCAGCCCTGCTCGTCCTTGTCCACCGCCTCCACCCTGGCCCCGAGCCTCAGCGTCATGCCGCGCTGGCGCAGATCGTGGGTGAACTCCTCGATGATTTCGCGATCGATGAAGTCGAGAATGGCTTCGCGGGGCTCCACGCCCGTCACCGGCACGTCGAGCGCAGAAAAGATGGTGGCATATTCGATGCCGATCACGCCGGCGCCAACCACTGTCAGGCTGCGGGGCACCCGGAGGTCGGTGACAAGGCTGTCGCTGTCGACAATGGTGTGGTCGTCGAACACGATGTTGGGCGGCCGGTAGGGCGTCGTGCCCACTGCGATCACCGCGAACTCGAAGCCGAAGACATGCTCCTCACCCTCGTGGTCGGTGACGCAGATATGGCTGGTGTCGAGGAACTTCGCCTTGCCGCCGAAGGTGCGCACGCTGTTGCGGGCGAACTGGTGCTCGAGCACCTCGATCTCGTAGTCGAGCGTCTTGCGCAGCCGCGCCCCCAGATCCTTGCCCTCGATGTCCTTCTTGACCCGGTAGGCCAGCCCGTAAAAGCCGCGCTCGCGCCAGCCGGAGAGGTTCAGCACCGTTTCGCGCAGGGTCTTGGAGGGGATGGTGCCGGTGTGCACGGAGACGCCGCCGAGGCGCAGGCGGTTTTCCACCACCAGCACAGACTTGCCGAGCTTGGCACCCTGGATGGCGGCGCGGCGACCGGCCGGTCCGCTGCCGATGACGACAAGATCGTATTGCTGCACGTGCAAGAACTCCGTTGGTGGTCACCGGCGCCGCTGTCACTGGCACTGCCGCCCGGGCAGCACAACAGGCAGAAACGAAAGGCAGCTTTGCGGGTCAGTCGCCGCGCAGCACCTCGTCGATGACTGGAAGGTTGTAGAACTGGCGCACCACGTCCCAGCCTTCATCCGCCGTATCGACCACGGTGAACAGGTCAGGATCGTTGGGCGCAATGGTGCCGGCTTCGGCCAGCGCCTCGAAATTGATGACCTTGCGCCAGAACTCGCCGCCGAACAGCAGCAATGGCACCCGCGCCATGCGGCCGGTCTGGATCAGGGTCAGGGTTTCGAAGAACTCGTCGAGCGTGCCGAAACCGCCGGGGAACACCGCCACCGCCTTGGCCCGCGTCAGGAAGTGGATCTTGCGGGTCGCGAAGTAGTGGAAGTTGAAGCTCAGCTCGGGCGTCACATAGAGGTTCGGCGCCTGCTCGTGGGGCAAGACGATGTTGAGCCCGATCGAGGGCGCCCCGACGTCGGCAGCGCCGCGGTTGCCCGCCTCCATCACCCCCGGCCCGCCACCCGTCACCACCACATAGTCGGAATAGTCGAGCGATTTCGAGGTCATCGAGGCGAGTTGCGCAAACCGCCGCGCCTCTTCGTAGTAGGGAGACGCAGCCTCGAGATTACGCTTCTGCGTCTCGTTCTTGGCGGCCCAGGCCGGCTGGCCCGGCGCGGGAATGCGGGCCCCACCGAACAGCACGACGGTGGAATTGATGCCGCGCTCGCGCAGGCGGAACTCGGGCTTGAGGTATTCGAGCTGGAAGCGAACGCCACGGAGGTCCTCGGAGGTGAGGAACTCGTCATCGGCAAAGGCCAGGCGGAAAGCGGCGGATTCGGTCTGCGGCGTCGAAGGCGCACGCTTGGAGGCGGCGACATCCTCGACCGAGGTGCGCAGCGAAGTGGGTCGGCGTCTGGCCATGATAAGTGTTTGGTCCTGATGTTGTCGGGAGTTGAAACTGCCACAATTCGGAAAGGTTCGCCGCCGCATATCCGAGCAGGCGCAACAGGGGCAAGCCAGACGCATGGCGCGATTCACCAGTGTCGAGGCGCGGATCGATGCCGCGGCCCATCGGGTCCTCCGGCAACTGCCGCGCGGGCCGCTCGCCGACGGGCTCGTGGAGTTCATCGTCTTCGGCCTGAAGCAGGCCTGGGCGTGCCTGTTCGGCGGGCTGATGCTGGCGATGATTCTTCTCACCCGCCTGTGGTGGCCGGAGGTCGGCCTCCACCGCTACGACTTCTGGTTCCTCGCCGCCCTGGGCATCCAGGCGGGGATGCTCCTGTTCCGGCTCGAGACTCTGGGCGAAGCGCGGGTGATCCTGATCTTTCACCTGGTCGGCACCGGCATGGAACTGTTCAAGACCGCGGTCGGCTCCTGGATCTACCCCGAGGAGGCGCTGTTCCGCCTCGCGGGCGTGCCGCTGTTCTCGGGCTTCATGTATGCCTGTGTCGGCTCGTACATGGCGCGCATCCAGCGCATCTTCGATATCACCTTCACCCGCTACCCGCCGGTGTGGCTGACGGCAGTGCTGGCGGCGGCGATCTATCTCAACTTCTTCACCCACCACTACATATTCGATTTCCGCTGGGTGCTGCTCGGGTTGGTGGTGGTGCTCTACGGGCGGAGCTTCATGCACTACCGCGTGTTCCGCTTCCGCCATTCGATGCCGATGCTGCTCGCTTTTTTTCTGGTCGCGCTGTTTATCTGGATCGCCGAGAACATCGCCACCTGGGGCGGTGCCTGGCTCTATCCGAGCCAGGAGAACGGCTGGACGGTGGTCAGCCTCGAGAAGCTCGTCTCGTGGTACCTGTTGATGCTGATCTCGGTGGTGCTGGTCACGCTGGTGCACCCGCCGCGGCGGGTGGAGTGAGCCGGCGCGCCGGCCTGCTGGCCGCTTATGGCAGATACACGTCCACCCGCATGCCCTCGCCGGGCTTGCTGCGGATGGCAATCTCGCCCCGGTGGCGGTGGACGATGTGCTTGACGATGGCCAGGCCGAGGCCGGTGCCCTTCTTCTTGCGCGAGACCTCTGCATCGATGCGGTAGAAGCGCTCGGTGAGCCGCGGCACGTGCTCAGGCTCGACGCCGGGTCCGTGATCGACGACGGTCACCTGGTGCTGGAAGCCCGAACGGTCCGAGGCACCGAGGCCAACCTCCACCGTCCTGCCGCCGGCGCCGTATTTTATGGCGTTGTCGAGCAGGTTCTCGAACACTTCATAAAGCTGGCCGCGGTCCGCCGTCACCGCCACCGGCCCATCCGGCAGCGACAGCATCACGTCGAGCTCGGCCGCACGCGCCTGGATCTGCAGCCCATCGCGCACCTCGCGCAACAGTCCCGCCAGATCGACGCTGTCGGTGGGGCGCAG
>JAEZFJ010000239.1 GCA_023437755.1 Pseudomonadota bacterium | reverse complement strand
GGCAGGCTTATGGACGTCTGCAGCAGCTATTCACGCAAGTGCCTGGCGAAGAAGACAAGACCCAGTTGCCGACACCAACCGGCCAGATCACTGTGGCCAACCTGGCTGTAGTGGCACCGGGGCAGCGTATTCCACTGCTCCAGGGCGTGAGCTTCGAAGCGGTACCGGGAGAAGCAGTGGCGCTGGTGGGCCCGAGTGGCGCCGGTAAATCAAGCCTCATGCGCGCTCTGGTCGGCATCTGGCCCGCCGCGGCAGGCACGATCCGGCTCGACGGCGCGGAACTCCAGCATTGGGAGCCGGACACGCTGGGCAAGCATCTGGGCTACCTGCCCCAATCGGTGGAACTGTTTAACGGTACCGTGGCCGAGAACATCTCGCGCTTTCAGGAAGGCGCCAAGGACGAGGATGTCCTGAGGGCGGCACAGCAGGCGCGCGTCCACCAGATGATCCAGAACCTGCCTGACGGCTACAACACGCCAATCGGAGTGGGCGGGCGCTCGCTTTCGGGCGGTCAACGGCAGCGTATCGGCCTTGCCCGCGCACTTTATGGCGATCCGGCGTTGATCATCCTTGACGAGCCGAATGCGAACCTCGACAGCGAGGGCGAGGAAGCACTTTTCGAGATCATTGGGGAGCTCAAGGCTCGCGGCAAGACGATCCTGTTCGTCAGTCACAAGATGAGCCTTGTCAGCCTTGCGGAGAAGTCGCTGATCCTTGCGGACGGCCGGATGCGCTCCTTTGGCCCAACTCAGGAATTGCTCAAGATCAAGCCGGCACTCAAGCCAGTGCAGACGCCGCAGGCACCTACGCCCCAGACCCGCAGCATCGCCTAAGGATAGTCCATGTCAGTCACCACTTTTGGGGGCGAAGAGCCGACCATCCCCTCTTCCAAGGCAAAGAAGGACTTTTCGCCGCGGCCTTATGTCCTGATGGGTTACGCAACCCTGGTACTAACCTTCGGCGTGTTCGGGGTCTGGGCTGCCACAGCTCCCCTCGCGAGCGGCGTGGTCGCAAGCGGGGTGGTCTCGGTGGAATCGAGCCGCAAGAGAGTGCAGCATTTCGAAGGCGGTATCGTTACGGCCATTCATGCGCGCGAGGGCGAGATCGTCGAAGCTGGCGAAGTGGTTCTCGAACTCGACGCTACTCAGGCCCAGAGCAATGTGGACTATCTGGCAAGTCGCCTTCATATGCTGCAGGCGCAGGAAGCGCGGCTCGACGCGGAGAGCACCAATGCCAATACGATCGAATTCCCGACGGAGTTGCTGCAATCCACGGATCCGGCGGTACAGCGCATCCTGACGCTGCAACAGACGCTGTTCAACGACCGCAAGACCAGCCGCGACGGACAGATCGCCATTTTCACCTCGCGCATAGACCAGTTGCACGAGGTCATCAATGGCCTCGAAGTGCAGCGCACCGCTGTTGAAGATCAGCTGACCTCCTTGACCGAGGAGATTGAGAGGCTGACGCGCGGACAGGAGACTGGGGTGATCGCCATCAACCAGTTGTCCTCCATGAACCGGTCCCGGCTGGAGCTTCAGGGCGAGCTTGGTTCAGTGAGTTCGGAGATCGCGCGCTCCGGCCAGACGATTTCCGAAACGGAACTCCAGATCATCCAGGTCCGCCAGGAATATGTCGAGCGGGCCGGCACCGAGCTGCGCGACGTGCGCGAACAGCTCAACGAGACCACAGAGCGCTATCATGTCGCCCTCGATGTGCTCGAACGGACCGTTATCCGAGCCCCGGTTCGGGGCATGTTGCAGAACATCCAGGTGCACACGGTAGGTGGCGTGGTGCGGCCGGCGGAGCCGGTGATGGATATCATTCCGCTCGACGATGATCTCGTCATTGCGGCGCAGATTCGTCCGATCGATATCGACAGTGTCTCTATCGGCCAGCAGGCGGAGGTCAGGTTCCCGGCGTTCTCGTCGAAGACGACACCAGTCATTTTCGGGCAGATTTCGACCGTCTCTCAGGACGTGATCCAGCCTGAGAACCCCAATCAGGCGCCCTACTACAGCGCCCGGATTGAGGTGGCGGACACCGACGTGCCCCATGAACTCCGGGAACGGCTGCTGCCCGGCATGCCGGCGGACGTCATTGTTTCGACCGGCGAGCGGACCATGTTCGAATACTTCATCCGCCCGATGACCGACATGTTCACCATGGGCATGCGCGAACGCTGACCTGCCCGGCAGGCCGAGGAGCCACTTCGCGGCGACGGAGTTGGCCGGTGGGGCAGATGGTGCCGCTCTTGAACGGATACCGTCCGCTGCCGGTGCGGCGGGGCAGCACCGCTCCGTGGTTTCATGCCAGGTCATAGGGACGGAGTCCGATCGTCTCCCTGTATTCTCACAACGCTCTCGGCCGATGCCGGTGAGCCGGTGGCCTCCGCTCGCCTGCGTCTACTCCCACACATCGACATCCATATTCTCGACATAGCGGGCGACCACATTCATTGATCGCCAGCCCCCCGCTCGCATGATCTGCAGGATGCCCTTCCCATCGAGGGTGAGCTGCTGCGCCGCTCCGACGCGAAGGGAATGACCCGAAACTTTCGTGCTGACGTCGGTTTCCACTGCTCTGGCCGTGAGCCGCTTGAGGATGCGGGCGACGGTTGCCGGCGTCAGATAAAGGGCCAGGGCATGGGGGCCATAAACCGGGCGGAGGAGCGGGCCACGCTCTGCCCCGGTCACCTCCAGCCAGGCGTCGATCAGCGCCGTTGATTTCGAGGACAGACGGGCAACACGACCGGCGCCTTCCGGGTCGTTCTTGGCGCGGCGAACCAGGACCGTGTAGCGCCCCTGTTCGGTGCGGGTCAGATCCTCGATCGAGATCGACACCAGTTCACCGCGGCGGCAGAGGCTGGCGAAGCCGACACTGACCAGCACTTTGTCCCTGAGGCCCATCAGGTCCTCCGGGCAGGCGGCCAGCAGCTGGTCGCGCAACGTCGCGGTGATGCCCAGCGCCTGCCGCGGCCGCGTCGGCTGCGCCCTTCGGGCACGACGCATCGCGAGGTCGACCTCGGGATGATTGGTGGGATCATCGAAACCGCACAGCCGGTGCAGCTTGCGGATGCCGCAAAGCCGCTGCCTGAGCGTGGCGATCTTCAATCGGGCGCTCTCCTCATCGATATAGACGGCGACGGCCTCCGGGCTGGCTGGCAACGCCGGCTGCCGACGACGCCGGCACCAGCTGGAGAAGGCGACAAAGCCGCTGCGGTACGCCCGCAGCGTATGGTCGGAATAGGCGCCCTCAAGGCGCTGGAGAGCACTATGCCAGCTTGGCATCGCCGCCCTCTCCGCTCACCGCTTCCGTCACGGAGGGCGGCCCAGCTTCAGCCGCCAGGTCAGCGGTTCGCGCGCTGGCGCAAACCAGCAGCGGCCCGATCAGCGCATCCACCTCAGCGCCGCTGAGCAGCCGCTGTTCCACCAGCGTCCTCGCCAGCAGCTTCACCGCCTTGCGATGCGACTGGACAAGCCGGCGCGCCCGGTCCAGCAGCCGTTGCAGGTGCTGTTCGACCTTGCCGAGAAGTTCGTGGGCATCAACTGCGGCAGGGGCCAGGCTGCCGAACAGTCCCCATTCCGAATGCGCACGGGTCAGGAGCGTCACCGCAGCCGACAAATCCATCGCCGCCCCGGCATGGGCGCCCTTGCTGCCAAGCACCACATCGGCAGCGCGGCCGGCAAGCAGCATTGTCACATAGTCCTCGATCTCCGCACGATTGGGAAAACTCGACGGCACCGCAGTTCGGGTCACGCCACCGGCAATGCCCTGAGAGACGGTGGTGACGCTATCCACCTCGATGCCCAGCAGCCGCGCGACAACGGCGTGGCCGGCTTCGTGCAGGGCCACCGCCTCGACCTCTTCGGGCGAGCGGGAGTCCGGTGGCACCACGACATTCACCAGATGCCGGAGTTCGAGCCCCCTGCCCTCCTGCCGGGCTGCGGCCCGCGCAGCACGCACCCAGCTGGCAACCGCCGCGGGCGTCGCACCCATGGCAAACCGGATGATGCCGGCGAGTTCGGAACTGCCGATCTCGCCTAGGAGATAGTGTTCGAACACTGCCCTGAGTTCGGCCGCGCTCCGGGGCGGCAGCACCGCGATGCGCTGCTCAAGACGACCGGGGCGCACCAGGGCCGCATCGAGGCGCTCATAATAGTTCGTGGCGGACAGCAGCAGCACCTTCCTGCCCGACGCACGGAGCCGGTCCACCTGGGTCAGCATGAGGTTGATGACCGTTGACCACCACTGCAGATCCTCCGGTCTCAGCGTGGCCCTGTTCGGCAAGGCGTCGAGCTCGTCAAGAAAGCCGATCGCGCGATCGTCGGCCAACAGGTCGTCAAAGAACCTGCTACACGCCTTGCTGACACCGCCGAGATTACCGTCGCTGGTGGTGAACCACTCCCCGATCGTCGCCGCATGGAAGGTCCAACCCGCCGAGCGCGCGATCGCGCCGGCGATCAGCGTCTTGCCGGTTCCGGGAGGACCGCACAGCACGCCGTGGCGCAGTTCGTCCGGCTGCATCGTGCCCGCCGCCACCGCATCAAGCTGGCTCACGAGATCATGCGCCCAGTCGGCGATCTCTGCGGCCAGCGGCAGGGCTTCAAGCCTGGGTCCCTCCTCAACACCATGCACACGCTGCGCCGCAAAACCCGAGGCGCGCCGAAGGCGCTCGCGGCAGTCTTTGGCGCTGCTGCCCGCACGCAGCGCCAGCACCAGATCGGGAAGATCAAGACCGACGATATCGACGTCGGTGAGCCCATGGACGGGCGCGCCGGTGACAATGCGGATGGCGCGTCGGACCAGCCTTGCATCCACAGCCGGCAGTTCGAGACAGATATCGGCTGCAGCCAGCATCGGGGGAGGCACCAGGCTGGTGTCATGAACGCAGAGCACCACGTGGTGGCCGGCTTCGATCCGCGCGGCAATGCCCTCCGTGACCCACTTGTTGCCGTCCTTGCGCCGCTCGGTGATCCCCATCGCCGCGGTATTGTCGTAGTCGCGCACCACCTGGCCCACCAGCGCCGTCGACCAGGCTGGCGAGGGGGTGGTAATCACGATCAGCTGTGGTGAGGTGCTGGCAAGCGCCCGGCGGACCCGGCTGGTGTCGATGCCCTTGAGGGCGGCTTCCACCAGGGCGCGGTTTGCATCCGCCGCCGTTTCGCTCGACCGGTGCTCGGGCAGATCGGCGTCGTCTTCTTCGTCGTTGAACTCGAAATGGGGCATGGCTGCTCCTTGCGCGGTGTTGCCACCGCGCTGAAATGGAAAGAAAGGGAAGGGGA
>JAEZFJ010000217.1 GCA_023437755.1 Pseudomonadota bacterium | reverse complement strand
GCAGGATGTAGGGGTCTTCCAGGGTCGCGACCATCTTTTCAGCATTGGTCACGAAGTAGGGCGACAGGTACCCACGGTCGCACTGCATGCCTTCGACGACGTCGAGTTCGGTCTCGGCGGTCTTGGCTTCCTCGACGGTGATGACACCCTCGTTGCCGACCTTCTGCATGGCCTCGGCGATCATGTCGCCGATTTCCTTCTCGCCATTGGCGGAGATGGTGCCGACCTGGGCGACTTCGGCCGAAGAGGTGATCTTCTTGGACGAGGCCTTGAGCGACTCGACCACCTCGGCAACCGCCAGGTCGATACCGCGCTTCAGGTCCATCGGGTTGAAGCCGGCGGCGACGGCCTTGACGCCTTCGACGACGATGGCCTGGCCGAGAACGGTGGCGGTGGTGGTGCCGTCACCGGCAACATCGTTGGTCTTGGAGGCAACCGAACGCAGCAGCTGTGCACCGAGGTTCTCGAACTTGTCTTCCAGTTCGATTTCCTTGGCAACCGAGACGCCGTCCTTGGTGATGCGCGGAGCACCGAACGACTTCTCGATCACGACATTGCGGCCCTTCGGACCGAGCGTGACCTTCACCGCATTGGCGAGGACGTTGACGCCACGCAGCATCTTCTCGCGGGCGTCGGTAGAGAACTTGACTTCTTTGGCGGCCATGACTGGCTCCCTAGATGTTCTGGGTTGATACGGAAAAGGGCGGGAGAGAGCCGGTTAGCCCTCGATCACGCCCATGATGTCGGATTCCTTCATGATCAGCAGGTCTTCCCCGCCGACCTTGACCTCGGTGCCGCTCCACTTGCCGAACAGCACGCGGTCACCGGCCTTGACGTCCGGGGCGATGTACTTGCCATCTTCGTCGCGGGCGCCGGGGCCCACGGAGACGATCACGCCCTCGGAGGGCTTTTCCTTGGCGGTGTCGGGAATGATGATCCCGCCCTTGGTCTTTTCTTCGCTGTCGAGGCGGCGGACGACCACGCGGTCGTGGAGAGGACGGAAGCCCATGATTGCTCCTTGTGGCATCAATACTGGCAATTTCACTGCTGTTAGCACTCGTGCAGAGTGAGTGCTAAAAGCGACCTCGGCGATATAGGAGTGCCCTCAGACCGAGTCAAGCACCCGTGAACTCGTACCGCCGTTCGCGCGTTGAGCAGCGAATGCAATCAGCACTGTGGCAGGTTCAAATGACGGATAGCGACGTCTTCATCCGCCCGGTTTCAGGCCGCGCCCATGTTTCCTTCGACGACGCCGAGATCGGCAGTTCGCTCAGGGCCATGGAACTCCACCAGCCCGGCGCGCCGGTGCGCATCTATTTCCCGCGCGATGACATCCAGCCCGGCATCCTCGAACTCTCCGAGACCCGCGGCGCCGACCCGATCCTGGGCGAGATCCACTACAGTACCATCAAGACCCTGACCGCCACCGGACCCGATCAGGCCTGGTTCCACCCCGAACCACCGGAAGAGTTCGCCGAACTCACTGACCTGATCGCCTTCTCGGGCGATCGCATCGAACACCGCTTTTCCGAGGTCTGACCCGCCGGCACCCTCTTCCCCCGGCAGCACCCCTGCGGCATAAGGGCCCCCATGACAGACTCCCCGAACTACCAGATCAAGCTCCGCCGTACCGGCGGCATGGGTGCCAACGCCAACTGGCACTGGGAAATCCACGATGCCGACGGCAAGGTGGTCAAGACCGGCAGCGCCGTCGGCCCCGAGCACAAGGCCTTCGCTACCGCGCGCATCGCCAAGGAAAAGCTGGAGCAATCCGGCCGTTGAGGTGGGAGGCACCGCGTCCCCAGGAAGTGCGCGTGCTGCTGACCTCACCCCAGCCTCGCTCCTTCCCCATCGAGGGGAGGGAGGCGCAGGAGCCGATCCGCCGATGTTCATCGTCTCTCTCCCCTTCCGGTGAGGGACCAAGGGTGGGGGTGCCGGCACCTCCGGTGTCCGCGTTCGCATTCATGACTCCCACCAGAACCCAGCCCCTGCGCGGCATTGCTCTGAAGGTGCTCTCCGTCTGCGCCTTCGTGGTGATGGCGACGCTGCTCAAGGCGACCGCCACCATCCCGGCGGGCGAGATGGTGTTCTTCCGCTCCTTCTTCGCGCTGCTGCCGGTCTTTGCCATGCTGGCTTGGCAGGGGCGCATGGCCGACGCGTTCCGCACCAGGCGACCGATGGGCCACTTCATGCGCGGCCTCATCGGGGTCATGTCCATGGGCTCCGGCTTCTTCGCCCTGACCCGCCTGCCGCTGCCCGAGGCCACCGCCATCGGCTACGCTTCACCGCTGCTCATCGTTGCCATCGGCGCCTTGCTCCTGCGCGAGCGGGTGCATGCTTTCCGCTGGACCGCGGTGCTGGTCGGCCTGGCCGGCGTTCTCCTCATCCTGGTGCCCCGCTTTTCGGTGCTGACCTCGGGAGCCGCGCTCGATGGCGAAGCCCTCGGCGCCATCGCCGCGCTGAGCGGCGCAGTCCTCTCCGCTTTCGCCACGCTGCAGGTGCGTAACCTGGTCCAGACCGAGCGAACCGAGGCCATCGTCACCTACTTCTTCATCAGCGCCAGCCTGCTGTCGCTGCTGACCATTCCGTTCGGCTGGGTGTGGCCAACGCCGGAACAGGCGGCGCTGCTGATCGGCGCCGGGATCGCCGGCGGCGTCGGCCAACTGCTGATGACCGCCTGCTACCGCTATGCCGACATGTCGGTGATCGCCCCGTTCGAGTACGTCTCGCTGCTGCTGACCATCATCATCGGCTTCCTGGTCTTTGGCGATGTGCCCACCGCGACGATGCTCGTGGGCGCCCTTGTCATTGTCGGCTCCGGCATCGCCGTGATCCTGCGCGAGCACTATCTCGGCCTCGACCGCCGCAACGCCCGCAGCGCCTCCTCGCTGCAATAGCAACTTAGTCGAAGCGGTAGTGCAGGCGCACGCAGCCCTTGCTGACGTCCGTGGCGGAGATCAACTGTGGCGAGGCCCGGAAGCCGGTCGCGGGAAACAGCGGCGCCCCGCCGCCGACGATCTCCGGGATCACGTAGATCTCCAGTTCATCCAGCGCCCCACGCTCCATGAAAGCCATCTGCAGCCGCCCCCCGCCCAGCATCCACACATCGCCATCGTCCAGCGACCGCAGTTCGGCAATCAGCGCATCGACGTCGGACCGGGTTTCGAGCGGCCCCTTCGGGTTCTCGATCGGTGAATGCGTGACCACGATGGTGCGCTGCTCCGGATACGCCCACGGACCCGGCTCCGCCGCGACCCAGTCATAGGTGGCGCGGCCCATTACCACCGTGCGGATGCGCTTGATGAAGGTGCGGTAGTCGTGCTCGCCAAGATCCATGTCGTTGTACTTGAACAGCCAGTCGAGGCTGTCGTCCGGGTCGGCGATGTAGCCGTCGAGGCTGGTGGCGATGTACCCGAGAATTCTGGCCATGGCTGTGCTCCTTTCGCGGAGCCGCCTTGTGCCGGGGCCGTCCTGTCAGGATGCGTCAGGACCGCTCAGCCGGCGATCGCCATCTCAGCCCAGCTCTGGCGCTTGCGGTAGATGGTCGAGGGGCTGATCTCGAGCGCGGCTGCCGCCAGCGAGA